>CANJNY010000026.1 GCA_947475715.1 Prolixibacteraceae bacterium | reverse complement strand
TGAATCCTGGAGTAATGAAGGTAAAACCTGAACATAATTTTACTCTTTTAATCGGTGAAGGTTAAAAGAATTAAATGCGACCTTATTTTTAGCGATGTTTCAAATGCATTAACTTAAATAGTTTCTCAATTTACATGACACTTAAATTCCTTACTTATCACCGGTCTTGCCTTCCAGAATTTTAAACTCCGTTCTTCGGTTCCTGGCCCTCCCCTCTTCTGTCGAGTTTTCAGTCAGAGGAATCGAAAATCCATATCCCTTACTTTTGAGTCTTGGGGCTTGAATACCGTTTTCAATCAAATATTTCACAACGGATTCGGCACGTTTTCCTGAAAGAGTCAGGTTGTAATTTTCTGACCCCTGCGTATCGGTATGTCCCCCAATCTCAATTACCAGACTGGGGTTATTTCTCATAAAATCAACCATTTCCAAAAGTTGCACCTTTGATTCAGGTTTAATATTAAAGGAATCAGTTTCAAAAAAGATATTCCGGAGGATTGTTGTTTTACCGGTCTCGATAGGATCAAGTCCGATTGCCAGGGTCATTGGTTTTTGTCGATTATAGGTCTCCAATAAATTGAAGTTTTCCGAATGAAACAGGTACCCCTGTTTGGAGATGTTAAACCCGTAATTGTGTCCGGAAGGGAGGCAGAAAAGAAATTCACCCTCATTCTCAAAAGGATATTGATGGACAATCAGCGTATTTGTAACCAGATCGTTTAAGACGATATCGCAGGAAATAAGCTGATTGGTTTTAGTATTGAAAACCTTTCCCTTTACCCACGAAACAGGATCGGGTTTTAGAGCTTGGGGCATTAAAAACGAATAAATATCGCGTCCGCAGCTATCCTTTTTATCCGCATTGAACCAGCCCCTTTCACCTGATACTTCAACAAACAGCCCCTCCTCATCTGCAGAGGTATTCAATGGATAACCCAGATTTTGAGGCGATTTCATCCCTGCAGAGTCAAGTCTGAAACTGAACAGGTCTTTTCCCCCCATCCCGGGCCAATAATCGGAGGCAAAATAGAGGGTCTTGCCATCGGCATGAATAAAAGGGGAGAGATCATTTCCGGGGGAATTAACCCGTTCAAGGTTAGTCACTTTTCCATAGACCGGGTATCCTTCGGGTGAAACGGCGAGTTTTTCGGCTCTCCAGATATCCATTCTCCCTTTTCCTCCATTGCGGTTACTGGCAAAATAGAGCCAATGCCCATCTGCCGAGAGAGATGGCTGCGATTCCCATGAACCCGTATTGACCGGGGAACCAAGATTAACCGGCTCGGACCAAACCCCTTTCTGTTTGACTGACATATAGATATCACAGCTTCCCAACCCATCGGGACGACCACATCCGGTAAAGAGGAGCAGCCTTCCGTCAGCAGAGAGACATTGAGCACCTTCATTATCCGGGCTATTCACCGGTGGCCCTAAAGGAACGGCCTTATGCCAACCGGCAGAATCCTTTCGTGAAATATAGAAATCTTCCTGCGGAAAGGGGAGTTTACGACCATTTTGATCCACTTTCATTAAGCGGGTAAACACCAATGTATTGGCCTCACCGTTTAAACCCGGCCAATACTCATCGCCCTTCGAATTGATTGAATCACCAGCTTTTTCAGGATGAAACGAAACAGGATATTCCAGTGATTTAACTGCAAAACGACAACTTTCAAGCAAACGATTTTCGCCTGTAGCCATGGGACTTTTCAGCCTGCTGTAGGACTCCATATTTTTTAGCGCCTCACGGTAATCAGCCTGATTAAATAACAGTTCAGCGAGAAATTTATACCCATTTGGAAAACGGTCCAATCCGGTTTTTAATCCCTCAATCAGCGCCTCTTTTTCCTGTTTCAGATCTTTGGCTTCATGATAAATATCCGCAAGTCCAAACCATGCCATATAATATTGGGGGTCCATTTTCAGTATCTGCCGGAGCATTACAATGGCTTTCGCCCGATCACCAGACTGCGCATTAATTTTAGCTTCGTTATAGAGGGATTCAACTTTCGTATGCGCTGCAACATTATTTTGGGCAACACAATTGCCTACAAAAAATAAAATGACCAGAAAAAAAAATAACCGCATGACAATCGTTTTAGTAAATAAGCATAGTCTAAAAATTCCATCCAAAGTTAAGTAAAAAAAAACCGCTCCGGAATGATCCGAAGCGGTTTTAAAAGGATTTTTGTTCTCTTCTCTTAGATGCTGTTGATTGCGTTCAGATCTTCGAACGCCACTTTCAGACGGGCAATAAGAGTCTCCTCGCCCTTACGCAACCAAACGCGGGGATCGTAGTATTTTTTATTTGGTTTATCGGCACCATCCGGGTTTCCGATCTGTCCTTGCAGATAACCGTGACTGGCAGCTTCAAATGCACGAACACCATCCCAGTAAGCCCATTGGGTATCGGTGTCAATATTCATTTTGATTACACCATAACCAATCGCTTCGCGGATTTCGGCGTGTGTTGAACCTGAACCACCATGGAATACAAAGTTTACAGGATGTGAATCGGAAAGACCTAGTTTTTCTTTGATGTACTCCTGTGAGTTTTTCAGAATAACAGGATTAAGTTTAACGTTTCCTGGTTTGTAAACACCGTGAACATTACCAAATGAAGCAGCAATTGTAAAGTTAGGAGACACTTTGCTTAATTCAGTGTAAGCATAGAATACATGCTCTGGCTGAGTGTATAGCAAGCTGTTGTCAACACCACTGTTGTCGACACCATCTTCTTCTCCACCGGTAATACCAAGTTCGATTTCGAGGGTCATACCAATCTTGCTCATACGCTCAAGATAGCGTTTGCAGATTTCGATATTCTCTTCAATGGGTTCTTCAGAAAGATCAAGCATGTGAGAGCTGAAAAGAGGTTTTCCTGTTTCGGCAAAATTCTTTTCACCGGCATCCAGAAGTCCGTCAATCCAGGGAAGTAATTTTTTTGCGGCATGGTCTGTGTGAAGAATAACCCGTACACCATAAGCTTCTGCCAGTTCGTGAACGTGTTTCGCTCCGGCGATAGCGCCAAGAACAGCAGCTTTCTGCCCTTCCATTTTCAATCCCTTACCGGCATTGAAGGCTGCACCCCCATTTGAAAATTGAATCATTACTGGTGCATTAACAGCAACAGCGGCTTCCATAACAGCATTAACAGTCGAAGATCCAACTACATTCACCGCCGGAATAGCAAAGCCATTGGCTTTTGCCACCTTAAATATGTACTGTAAATCATCCCCAGTTACAACACCCGGCTTTACAACATCTGATATTTTATTCATAATTCAATGATTAATTTTAATAATGCGCAAATTTACTTCTTTCTTGTAACAATTTAACAGGAAAAAGGTTAAGAATTGGTTAATAAATTTTGGCTCCAAAACGGATTAGAGGAGTAACCGAGAATCTTACTTTGTTTTCAAATTCAGGTATCGCCGCCAGCTACTGGAGGCTGCCTCGATTGCCTGCACCCAATTAATTCTTAATCTTGTTATGAAATACACCATTTTCTATCGGATAAAATCTGCCAGTTGCCAGCAGCCAGTAGCATTAACCATATTATTATCCTGTCCATTTCAAATGTCATAGCGCCAAAATTTTTAAATAATTTAATTCCCCGTAAATTGCAAAAGAGCTATATTTTTGGTAACTTTCCTTTGAATAGTTCGATTTATAAACAACAATAAAATCTTAAACGAATGGCAATCAACTACAAAAGCCTTGGTCTGGTGAACTCCGGAACAATGTTTGCCAAAGCCGTAAAAGGAGGTTATGCAATACCCGCATTTAACTTCAACAACATGGAACAACTTCAGGCAATTATTAAAGCCTGTGTAGAAACTAATTCACCTGTGATATTGCAAGTCTCTAAAGGAGCCAGAGAATACGCAAATCAAACACTTCTGCGCTACATGGCTGAAGGTGCAGTTCAATATGCGAAAGAGATCAGTAACGGTGTTGGAATCCCCATTGTACTGCATCTGGACCATGGCGACACCTTCGAAACGTGTAAAAACTGCATCGATATGGGTTTCTCATCGGTGATGATCGACGGGTCGCATTTTGTCTATGACAAGAATGTTGAAATCACCAAACAGGTAGTTGATTACGCCCATCTTTATGATGTATCCGTTGAAGGTGAACTGGGTATTCTTTCAGGGATCGAAGATGATGTTATTGCCGCGAGATCGATTTACACGAATCCGGATGATGTAATCGATTTCACCCAAAAAACGGGCGTTGATTCACTTGCAATTTCTATCGGCACCTCCCATGGTGCAAACAAATTCACCCCGGCCCAGTGCACGCGAGACGAAAATGGTGTACTAATCCCTCCTCCGCTTCGTTTCGATATCCTTGATGAGATTGAAAAACGGATGCCCGGCTTTCCCATCGTATTGCATGGAGCCTCTTCAGTCCCTGCAGAGCTTATTCAGATAATCAATCAAAACGGGGGGGCCATAAAAGATGCAGTGGGTATTCCTGAAGCACAACTTCGGCGCGCTGCCGCCTCATCGGTTTGCAAAATAAACATCGATTCCGATGGCCGGCTTGCCATGACTGCCGCAATCCGACAAGTATTTATCGACAAACCCGCAGAGTTTGACCCGCGCAAATACCTTGGACCTGCCCGCGAAGCGCTGAAGGAGTTGTACAAACATAAAATCAGCGAAGTGCTGGGCTCGAAGGATGCAGCTATTTAACAAAACTTAAACACCGCAATAACCGATTTTCAGGTTTAAAGCTGTGGCGTTTTAATGAAAAATTATCAGATATTCCCCTATCCAAGGCAGACCTTACCGGATTAAAAGCGAGCGAAAAGGAGGTGATCGATCATGTTATTGAACAAATGGGGGATTGGACTTCACTAACTATCACTGATTACTCCCATTCAGATAAACCATTGAAAGCAATTGAGCCAAATAATAATATTGATTATGAATTAGCTTTTTATCGGAGAGTCCCCCATTCGGTCAGAAAATATAAAGAAGATGATCAAAGTAAAATTTGAGACTTTGCCCGAATTTCAGAAACTCATGAAAAGATTGCTCAAAAAATACAGAACCTTAAACGAGGATCTTGAAATAGTGAGAAAGGATTTAAGCGATGAACCGGGAGAAAGCCCACCTTTTAGTTTTAGAATTGATAATCCTGGAATTAAAACCTGTGTAATCAAGGTAAAAAAAATTGCCTGACGCGCCTTAAAAGGGAAAGGGGTGAATTCCGGATTAAGATTGGTTTATGCCTGGTTCGAAGGGGAAGTGAGAATCGCTTTTATCGAGCTCTATGATAAAGGCGACAAGGAGTGTGAGGAGAGGGATCGGATTTTAGCCAATTTCAGATAACGAACTCTTTATTCTGCTCTTTTAATGAATTCATATTTCTTTTATTTTAAATTAGTCAACCAGCACCCCTTTTCCCTGCCTTGTAATTAAGGGTTGCTCGCCAATGCAATCAATAATTGTAGAAGGTATATTTCCTCCATAACCTGCGTCAATAACCAGGTCAACCAGATCACCGAATTTTTCATGAATCAATTCGGGATCGGTGGTGTACTCAATAATTGCATCCTCATCTTTAACCGAAGTGGTCAGTATTGGATTCCCCAGCTCCCTAATAATCTCACGGATGATATTATTTTGGGGGATCCTGATCCCAATACTTTTTTTTGAGTTCCTGAAATGCTTTGGGATATTATTATTTGCATTCAGGATAAAGGTAAATGGGCCGGGAAGATTCTTCTTCATCAGTTTAAAGACGCTGTTGGAGATCGGCTTAGTATAATCTGAAATATTACTTAGGTCATAAAATAGAAACGAAAAATCGGCCTTTTCAGGCTTTACATTCTTGATCCGTGCCACCCGTTCTATCGCTTTGGGTTTTGTAATATCGCAACCGATGCCGTAAATTGTATCGGTAGGGAAAATTACAACTCCCCCGTCACGAAGAATTTCAACAACTTTTAGTAGATCCCTGGGATTGGGGTTTTGGTCGTATAACCGGATCAGCATGGTGGGGTAAGCTAACTATTAGACATTCATTTCATAATGAGGCGAAAGTATGGATATTTCATGGTATTTTTGTAAATCAATGAAAAAAACAGAAACTAATTTTGACCTTGAATGCCGAATCCTGAATTAATTAAAACAAACGATGGTTCTGACACCCTTTTAAGTTTGGAATATGGGGAGCATTACCATTCAACCTTTGGTGCAATTCAGGAATCGAGGCATGTATTTATCGAGGCCGGCTTGAGGAAATGCCATCAAGCTGCACTAACGGTATTTGAAGTTGGCCTGGGCACCGGTTTAAATGCGTACCTCACTCTTCTGGAAACCCGGAAAACACACCAATCAATCAATTATATCGCGATTGAGAAACATCCGATATCAGAGGAAATATGGGAAAGACTAAACTATTCTGAATTACTTCCGGATAGTGACCCGGCGTTATTTCGAATGATTCATAAAGCAGCATGGAATGTTGAGGTTCAAATTACCGACCAATTTTCAATCCTTAAATTGAGATCCGGCCTACTGGAGGTTGATTATTTCGGGTTACCGCTATTTGATCTGGTATATTTCGACGCTTTCTCGCCGGAAAAGCAGCCCGAACTTTGGGAGACCCCGGTATTTGATCAGCTTTCAGACCACAGCAACGCCGGAGCAATGGTTGTTACCTACTGTGCAAAGGGGATTGTCAGGAGATCAATTATTGAGGCGGGATATGTTGCAGAGCGAATTCCCGGACCTCCGGGTAAACGGGAAATGCTCAGAGGAACAAAATCGAAAAATCAGTTATTAAAATCATAATTAAATTTCTATCTTCGCACCTTTTAGAATAAACAATTAAAATTTATAAGAAAACGGTTATGAAAATCAAATCTCTCATTTTTACATTAGTTGCCGGCACTTTCTTTTTAGGCTCATGCAACAACTTTAAAAGCTCTAAAGTTCCTCTGAAGACGCTTGCTGATTCAGCTGCCTATGCAATTGGTATTGATATTGGTAATAACATCAAGAAAAATCTCCCTACAGCTCCGGGGGGAAAGAATCTGGATCAAAAAATTATCCTGGCTGCATTCACCAGTGCATTGAATGGTGATTCTTCTCAGATTCCTTCTGCAAAAGTTTCTGCAGTAACTCAGAGTTATTTCATGAAAGCTCAGGCAGTAGAAGCAGGAAAAGCATCTGAAAGCGGAAAACAATTTCTTGACGAAAATGCAAAAAAGTCAGGTGTTAAAACAACAGCAAGCGGGCTACAGTATGAAATTATGAAAGAAGGCAATGGTCCAAAACCATTAGCTACTGATACCGTTGTAGTTCATTATCATGGAACAACTGTTGAAGGCAAAGTATTTGACAGTTCAGTAACCCGCGGAAAACCTGCTACCTTCCCTGTAAACCAGGTTATTCCAGGATGGACAGAGGCTCTTCAATTAATGCCTGTAGGTTCAAAATGGAAATTGGTTATTCCAGCAAATCTTGCTTACGGAGAACGTGGTGCCGGAGCGGATATCAAACCTAATTCAGTTTTGGTTTTTGAAGTTGAACTTCTTGAAATCAAAAAATAATTTAATTATTTAGATTACCTTTGGGGAGTAACCCCGTATGAAGGATCCGGGATTAGTCATTCCGGATCCTTTTTTTATATAAGTAACTTAATTATAAACGTATATGAGCTTTAAAACAACAGGAAAAGTGTTGCAGATTCTCCCTGAAATAAAGGGGACAAGTGCACGAGGAGAGTGGAAAAAACAAGATTTTGTTATTGAAACAGCAGAAGAGCAATATCCGAAAAAGATCTGTTTTACCCTTTTTAACGATAAAAACGGAACGTTTGATAAAATTAAGCCCAATATGGAGGTAGAAGTTTCGTTTAGTATCGAATCGCGGGAGTACAACGAAAAATGGTTCAGCAATATCAATGCATTTCGCGTTGACCTGGTTCAGAGTGGCAGTAATTCAGGGAATACTCCACCCACGTTTACATCCTCAGACATCCCTCCAATGGGTGGAGATCAGGACGACAAAGACGATCTTCCATTTTAATTACGGGAGTTTTAAACGACAAAGCCTTCGGAATCGAAGGCTTTGTCGTTTAAAATAGATCAGTGGGAATCTACCTGATTGGTATTTGTCGTTTAAAATCTTCTTCAAGAGAGATAAAGGTCTCGGTACGCGCAATGCCATCAATAGCCTGAAGATCGGTATCAATAATTTTCATCAGATGCTTATTCGTCTTGGTCTGAATCTTTATAAAGATCGCATATTGACCTGTTGTGTGATGACATTCTACAACTTCAGAAATTTCGCGCAGCTGCTTTAACACCTTTTTGTCGTAGGTGACTTTTTCTAAATAGATCCCCATATAGGCGGTGGTATTATAACCCAGTTTCTGGGGGCTTACAATGAACTCAGATCCAACGATCACTCCTACTGCGACCAACCGCTGAACACGTTGGTGAATTGCAGCTCCTGAAACCCCACATTCCCTGGCAACCTCCAGAAAAGGAATTCTTGCATTTGCAGTAATAAGCTTGAGTATCTTACGGTCAAGATCGTCAATATGAACACTTTGCTCCTTAAAATCTTCTTCTAATTCGATGTTGTTCTTCTTCACTGTGCTTTCAATTTGATACAAAAATCGCTAAATATTTTCACTTTTCTTATTATTTCACTAAAAAAATAAACAAATCTGCTATTTAAAATCGATAATTGCATTAAATTCCTGGATTAGGATCGCACACAGGATCATTTAAATTGGTGTTTTCAACCCCAAAATAACATTTCGGACAATTGCAATCAACTCCCTGTTGGGTTTTGAAATACACGAAGTCCAAATTCAGGTATAACCGCAAAGATATGATCGAAGATCTCGGCCTGAAGGGCTTCAAAATGGACAGATTGCTGAGCCTTGCTAAAAACAATCACTTCAACAGGAAGACCTGTCTCTGTGGACTGTAAAAACCGGACGATTCTGGTCATATGCTCATGAATTCCCGGATGAAAAGAACAATACCCTTCCAAATATTTTTTAAATAGCGACAAATTTGTAGGGTTATCAAATAAATTCATTTTCAAGGCGCCACGATTCAGGTCATCCTGACAATCATCAGAATTAGTCGAATCTTTTGAGAGGAACTCATTAAACATAGGCAGTTTAGCTATTCGTTCCAGTATTTGCGAATCACAAATACGGATCGTTGACATATCGATACTTACACTGCGCTTAATTCTGCGACCACCCGATTCAAGCATTCCAGTCCAGTTAACAACAGGCTCTGAAACAAGAGAATAGGTAGGAATCGTAATGATTGTTTTATCCCAGTTTTGCACTTTAACTGTCGTGAGGGAGATATCGTGAATTGTACCGTCGACGTTAAATTTTGACATTGTAATCCAGTCTCCCGGTTTCACCATATTATTAGCTGCCAATTGAATACTGGCCACAAAGCCCAGAATTGCGTCACGAAAGACTAACATCAATATCGCGGCAATGGCTCCGAGGCCGGCAAAAAGAGTGGCCGGATTTTTATCTACGAGTACGGAAACGATGAAAATATATCCAAAAAAATAGACCAGTATTTTCATCAGTTGAATATACCCTTTGATTGGGCGATTCATGGAATAGGGATAAGTATTATAGATTTCCTGTACTGCGTTTAAAAACCGCAAAAAGGAGATCATAATTGCCAGTGCAAGATAGATATGGGCCAGCCCCTTTAACACCGCAGCGAACCAGACAAGATCATCCCCGGCAAACCCTGCAGTGCCATTAATAATAAGTGCAGGAATTATATGAATTAAAACATGAAAAACCCGATGTTCAAAAAGTTTATCGTCCCAGACCCCTTTAGTTCGTATGACAATCCGCACTACTATTTTAACAAAAATCTTTCTGATTATCAAAAAGATGATCTGAGTCATCCCTAAAATAATCAGAAAGGTGATGATCGCGGCTCCGCGAATTGCAATTGGGTTAACTAAACCATTACTGAGCAGGAACTCTTTGATAAAATCGTATAATACAGACATAACCGGAAATGTATTAATCAAAAATCATTAATTTTGAAACTTGTTACAAAAGTAACGAAAGATGGCCATTATGATGAAATTTTTATTCCCGATTTTTCTGCTGCTTGCCCCGATCTCAGATTTGTGTTCGCAACCATACGATACTTTTTTCACCGATGATGTATTCCGTTTTGATTACCTGCTTACCGGAGATTACGCTTCAGTAACACTCTTTCCCCAGGAATCCAAAATGGAGAAACAATGGAGTGGATCGCACAATGCCCTGATTGATAAATCCAATTTTGGAACTTACCGGTTTCAGGTTTATGATCAGCAAGCGGGTGAGCTTATTTTTTCAAAAGGGTTCTCTCCGCTGTTCCAGGAGTGGCAGGCAACTCCGGAGGCAAAACAGATGAGCAGAGCCTTTTATCAGGTGATCCGGTTCCCTTTTCCTAAAAAACCCATTACACTTAAGATTGAGAAAAGGGATTCCAGTGGCCAGTTTGGGGTGGTATACTCCCAGAATATCAATCCAGACAATTATTTTATTATCCGTGAACGAACCCATAATGTTCCGATTGAAAAGCTCCGTTATTCGGGTGACCCTGCCCATAAAATTGATATTGCAATTCTTGCTGAAGGATATACCTTGGATGAAATGGATAAATTTGTTAATGATGCAAAGAGGCTAACCGATTCACTGTTTACAATTAATCCGTTTTTGCAGTTCAGTGATCAGTTTAATGTGTATGCACTGAGAACTGCCTCAACAGAATCAGGAACAGATATACCAGGCGAGTATATTTATCGTAACACCTTGTTCAACAGCTTATTTTACACATTCAACATCTCACGATATCTCACAATTTCAGATATGAAAACGGTGTGTGATATGGCTGCTGAGGTCCCCTGGGACCAGCTGATCGTATTGGTTAACTCCTCCCGTTACGGCGGTGGTGGATTTTACAATTCGATTAATGTCTGTACCTCAGACCACAAACTCTCTCCGAATGTATTTGTTCATGAATTTGGCCATGGTTTCGCAGGACTTGCAGACGAATATTATACTTCCGAGGTAACTTTTGACGATTATTACAATCTGAAGGTGGAACCCTGGGAATCAAATCTAACCACATTGGTTAATTTCGATGTAAAATGGAAGCGTTTGATTGATAGTGCCACCCCGGTTCCAACTCCACGTACAGGGAAATATGAATCAGTTGTTGGTGCATTTGAGGGTGGAGGCTACCGATCAAAAGGGATATTTAGTCCAATGGAGGATTGTCGGATGAAATCGAATATAACCACCAACTTTTGCCCGGTTTGCCGCATGGCTATAGAAAAAATAATTATTGAAAATACAAAATAAAGAAAGTCCGATACTGTACTTTCTTTTGAATCAGCTTCGAATTAAAGTTTAGATTCATCTTCTTTATCGTTTTTCCTTTGCCACAGATACGAGGTAATCAGAGCCAGCCCGCCAAATACAAAAATCATTGCCGGGTAAGCAGCACCTTGCTCCATTCCACCCGAAGCCAGAAAATAGGCCACAACGATGCCAAGTCCAATACCAAATAAGAATAAACCGACTTTCATTATACCACCTGTTGCACCTTTGCGCTTTGTATCAAACAAGGTTGGATCAGCTCCTCGTTCAATCAGCGCCATCCTTTCACGGTTGCGGGAGGTAACACCCAAATATACAATCCCAAAAATCATTGCAAAGAATCCGAGGGGAACTAAAATTCCGGTTATAAAAGGTCCCATAATAATTATTTTAAAGGTTTAACATTTGCCCATTTGACGCAGAATGATTCACGGTGGTTACAAAATCTCTAAAAAAATACGATCTGCGAACTAATTATTACTTCTTTATTGTAACTTTAGATGATTTTGTTTTGTAACCTTAACCGGGAGATACTCGTCTAATTGGCAAATGGAGAAGAAAACAGATGAATACTATATTCGGGAAATCCTGAAAGGTGATTCAGGATCCTTTTCACAACTAGTGGAAAAATATCATCATCTGGCATTCTCCCTTTCAATGAAGCTGCTAAATCAGCGGGAAGATGCAGAGGAGGCAGCAGAGGATGCATTTATTAAGGCTTATAATTCGCTGAGTTCTTTTCAGAATGGCTCCACATTTAAGACCTGGTTCTTTCGGATTGTCTATAATACCTCAATATCCAGATTAAGAACCCGAAAAAACACCGCGGTAAATATCGATGAAGTTAAGATTTCGGATTCAGAGGTCATCGCCACCGAAAATGCTGTTGATCTATTAAATGCTATCGACAGACAAAAATACCTTAAGATAGGGCTTGAGCATCTGGATTATCAAGAGCGCGCTCTGCTGGAGATGTATTATTACGATGATTTTTCGATGGATGAAATAAGTGTAATATCCGGTTTCACGGTTACAAATGTTAAAGTCAAAATTCACCGAAGCAGGAAGAGGCTTCTTCAGGAGTTAAAAGTGGTTTTAAAAGATGAAGTAATATCCATATTATGAATCAAAAAGATAATATGAAAGAGTGGTTTAAGGAGATGGGACCCGAGAATCCATCACCCGATTTTACTTTAAATGTAATGAAAAGGGTAATGTCCGATTGGAGTATAAATCCTGTAAAGTATCAACCCATAATTTCCAAACGAGCATGGTGGACCCTTTCAATAATTGCATTAATAATTACCAGTGTATTGTTTATGATTCATTCTTCGCTACCAACAGGTTCAGAATCGGAGGTCTTAACCAAATCCTATTTTGGAATTGATTTCATTAAGCTTTTTGCACCCATCAATCAGATTATTGTTAAATTAAACAATATCTCACCCACTGTTGCTATTGGTCTTCTTGCAATTTTAGCACTTTGGTTTTTTGATCAGCTTTTTGATAAAACGGTGAAACGTTAACCTCCACATAAAACTTGTTTTGAACCCATTTAAGTGTAACCCGAATATCCCCTAGTAAATCCCTTAATTAAAAGTATTTAATTGCTGAAATTTAAAAACAGCAAGTGGCATTTATGACAATATATGTCATGTTTTATTTCCTGATTTTCGATTTTCTTTGCGTAATTATAAATTAAAAGTTTAACAAGAATGGATTTGGTGCCCGCCTGATCAGGCCGGGGAAGGGACAAGTGCCATATAAGATACTCGACCAGGTAATCAACCTGACCGCGCTGGACCAGCAAAAGGTTATCAGTTATGAAACAATTACAAATGAGACAGCCTTAAATCTGATTGCTAGCTATCTGCCTGACTTAATTAATGATAACTATAAACAACTGGTTCAGTAATTCGAAGTTATCACCTAAAAACAGAAGCAATTCTAAAAAAGGGTGGTTTTTTTCAATATTATCAACTAAGGTTTGTAAATTTGCACTAAACTTGTCTGTTATGCTTGACATTTTTTACAACCAACGCAGTACCCGGAAATTTCTTTCTCAAAAAGTTGAGGATCAAAAAGTGATAAAACTGCTTACTGCAGCTATGCTTGCCCCCTCCTCCAAAGGACTTCGTCCCTGGGAATTCATTGTGGTAGATAATACCGAATTACTGGAGAAACTGGCAACATCAAAGCCGCATGGAGCGTCGTTGCTCAGACATGCTCCTTTGGCAATAATTATTACCGGCGATAAATCAAGAAGTGATGTTTGGGTGGAGGATTGTTCGGTTGCCTCTCTCTATATTCAGCTGGAAGCCGAAGCACTTGGACTTGGCTCATGTTGGGTACAAATAAATCGCCGGTTTTATGATGATGATATCACTTCAAATGAATATATTCACCAACAGTTTAATATTCCCGATCGACTTGAAGTTCTCTCGGTCATCGGAATCGGATATAAAGCTGTTGAACGGCCTCCAATGTCAGATCATGAAATTATCTGGAATAAGGTCTCGGTGAACAAATTTGGGGATGTATTCGACAAACAATAAACCATAATTAAAATAGAAAAATATTTTTGCATGACGCTTCGAAATCAACTTGATGATACCGATTTACATATCCTGAATATTATCACCAAAAATGCCCGGATCCCATTTAAAGATGTAGCCTCTGATTGCGGAATATCGAGGGCTGCTGTACACCAAAGGGTAAACAGAATGATCGACATGGGGGTAATTACCGGCTCGGGATATTCCATCGACCCGAAAAAAGTTGATTACCGCACATGTACCTATGTTGGAATATTCCTTGAAAAGGGTGGGCTATTCCACGAAGTTGCAGAGCTTCTGCATGCGATCAGTGAGGTCGTGGAATGTCACTATACAACAGGCGAGTATGCTATTTTCATTAAGGTATATGCGCGTGACAACGAACACCTGAAACAGATTTTGAGTGAAAAAATTCAGCGGATCCCAGGTGTCTCCTCCACTGAAACGTTCATTTCACTCGAGGAGACCTTTAAACGTGAGGTTCCTATCTTTTCATAAGCTCAGCGATCGCTGACGAATTGCCTCAAAAACCAGGATACCGGCTGCAACCGAGACATTCAGTGACTGAATCTGTCCGAATTGAGGTATTTTAGCCCACTCATCTGAAATTTTAAGCAGGCCTGCCTCGATACCCAAATCCTCTGATCCTAGAATAATCGCAACAGGATCTTTCATGTCGATATTATAGTAGAATTTCTCCCCCTTATCGGTCGCAGAAATTATCTTCAATCCACTGTTTTTTAAATATTTAACAACTCCTGCAAGACTCTTTGTGCGGCAAACGGGAATAAGATGAAGCGCACCTGCTGACGTTTTAATCGCATCGGCATTGATCTGTGCAGAACCTTTTTCAGGAATTACAATCGCATGAACTCCGGCAACCTCGGCTGACCTGGCAATCGCGCCAAAATTGCGCACATCGGTTAATTCATCAAGTATCAGAATGATTGCAGTCTTCCCCTCTTCATAAAGACGCGGAATGATCTCCTCGATATTCTGGTAAATGATTGGCGATATAAATGCCAAGATTCCCTGGTGATTTTTCCGCGTAACCCTGTCTAGTTTTTCAATAGGAACCAATTGAACAGGAATTTGCATTTGATGGACAAGATCCATCAGCTCGTGATAAAGATCTCCCTGCAACCCTTTCTTAATCAATATTTTCTCAATCTCCTTGCCTGAATTGATTGCCTCGATAATGGTACGCATTCCGAAGATATAATCTGTCTTTTCCATATTTTTGTAAATTTAATTCAATTATTCATAAGGTGAGATAAAGAAAAATAAAGGTGAAATAGGTTGAATTAGCAGGTAAATTAGAAGAAATAGAGCTGTTCGATTGACGTTGTCTCTCCATCCCTTTTTCTCACTATCCCTCCCTCACGCTCTTCTCACCAGTTCCTTTTACGTTCCCACACTTTTAACTCTTCATTGAGCTTCTCCCACTCTTTCATCGCTTTCTCAACCTGTTTCTTGGATGCACCATAGCGGTTAAACAAGGAACTATCATCCATAGTTGAGGGATCAGCCAGCATTTTATCCATTTGGACAATTTCCTCTTCCAATTTTGAAATTTGCCATTCGGCTTCACTAATCTGCTTTTCAATGCGGTTGATCATCCTATTGATCTCCTTCCGATCATCAAAACTAACTGCAACGACCTCTTTAATCACCTCCTTCTTCACTTTTTTCTCAGGTGAAGCCGCTTCAAGTTCGCGCAAAGACTCCATTTTCCGCTTTTGCAGGAATTCATATACTCCACCCAAATGTTCCCTGATCCTTTTGTGTTTGAACTCGTAAACCACATCGACCAGCCCGTCCATAAACTCTCGGTCATGCGAAACAACCAAAAGTGTACCGTCAAAATTAATCAGGGCTTGCTTTAATAACCCCTTGGAATGGATATCAAGGTGGTTGGTTGGCTCATCCAAAACAAGGAAATTAACCGGTTCCAGCAGAAGGCGGATCATCGCCAGACGGGCCCGTTCTCCTCCGGAGAGTACTTTAACCTTTTTATCGGCATCCTGTCCGGAGAACATAAATGCCCCTAAGATATCCCTGATCCGGGTGCGAATATCCCCAACTGCAATTTTATCAATTGTTTCAAAGGCGGTAAGTTCTTCGTCAAGCTCTGAAGCCTGATTCTGAGAGAAATAGCCGATCTTGACATTATGACCCAGTTTATGTTCTCCGGTACATTCAAGTTCCTGCATAATTATGCGGGCCATGGTGCTCTTTCCCTCTCCGTTTTTGCCAACGAAGGCAATCCGGTTACCACGTTCCAGTTTCAGATCGACCTTATCCAGAACCAACAAATCCCCATATCGTTTACTCACTTCAATCCCTTCGAAAACCACGGTTCCCGATCGGGGTGAAGGGGGAAATTTAATATTTAGTGAGCGGGTATCCTCTTCGTCGATTTCGATCCGGTCAACTTTATCAAGTTGTTTGATTCGTGACTGAACCTGCACCGATTTGGTTGCCTTATATCTGAAACGGGAGATGAAGTCTTCTGTATCAGCAATCATCTTTTGCTGGTTGCGGAAAGCTGCCATCTGCTGCTCGCGTCGCTCAACACGCAGTTCAAGATATTTGGTGTAATTTACTTTATAGTCGTAGATCTTTCCCAGGCTGATCTCAACGGTACGGTTGGTAACGTTATCAAGAAAAGCACGGTCATGCGAGACCAGTACCACCGCTCCGGCATAATCCTTGAGGAAAGTTTCAAGCCATTCGATCGATTCGATATCCAGGTGATTGGTCGGCTCATCGAGTAAAAAAACATTTGGTTTCTTTAGTAGTATCTTGGCAAGTTCAATTCTCATGCGCCAACCTCCTGAGAACTCGGAGGTTTGTCTGGTAAAATCTGACCTTTCGAAGCCCAGGCCCATCATCGTCTGTTCGATATCGACATGGAAATTTGTTCCACCCATCAGCTGAAAGCGCTCATTAGCCTCATGCATCTCGTCGATAATCCGGTGATATTCGACTGATTCATAATCTTCACGGACACTCAGTTCGGTATTGAGGAATTCAATCCGTTTTTCAAGTTCCAGAATCTCTGCAAAAGCGGTTACCGCCTCCTCCATTACGGTCCTTGAATCGGAGAGTTCCATGTGCTGGGGCAAATACCCTACCTTTATATCACGCGGAATCACTACCCGACCTGAAGTTGGGGTCTGCATCCCTGCCAGTATTTTAAGTAATGTCGATTTCCCGGCACCATTTCTCCCTGCCAAACCAATCCGGTCGCGCGGATTGACAATAAAATTCACATGCTTAAAAAGCTCAAAACCGCCGAATTCGACGTATAATTCTTCAACTGAAACACTCATGATTCACAAACACATACAAAGATAAATACTCTTTTGGACCACCCACCGGACATCTCCGGAAGGCCGAACGCCAAAAGGAGTTTGAAATTGGGCACAAAGATACCAAAATTTGAAGGGCGACGGGGAATTATTTTTGGAAGAGTGAATTGATGATAAAAACGGGAATTGAATAGCAGAGGAAAAGGTTTCAAATGCATGGGTGAATTCTAGTGTTTGGGTAGTTTCTGTTGATGAGTTTCTATTTATATCTTTGCAGAAATTTTAAACGCAATATTTTGTCCAGAGGAAATAAACCATTACCACTTTATGAAGGGGTAGAGATCATTGATATCGGAGCCGAAGGGAAGGCGATCGCCAGAGTAAACGGTGTTGTGGTATTTACTACCGGAGTTATACCCGGAGATATTGTCGATCTTCAGGTAATTAAGAAGAGAGAGAAGTATCAGGAGGCCAGAGTGGTAAGAATACAGACCGGTTCACCCGACCGTATTGCGCCCTTTTGCGAACACTTTGATATTTGCGGAGGGTGTAAATGGCAATATCTGAAATATGATAAGCAACTCTTTTACAAGCACAAACAGGTTTTCGATCAGCTGACAAGAATCGGCAGGGTGAATGCCCCTGAAGTAATGCCAATTAAAGGCTCTGCTAATTCCACCTTTTATCGCAATAAACTGGAGTTTACTTTTTCGAACCGCCGTTGGCTAACTAATGATGAAGTTAAGTCAGGGAATGAATTCGGCGATATGGACGTACTGGGATTTCATGTCCAGGGGATGTTTGATAAGGTATTAAATGTAACCAAATGCTGGCTCCAATCCGATCCCTCAAACGCCATAAGGAATGCAGTAAAAGATTATGCAACAAGTAATAAACTCGATTTTTTTGATTTACGCAATAAGGAAGGATTTCTGCGAAATCTGATGATACGTACCACAAGTACCGGTGAATTGATGGTTATAGCCATCTTTTTCTCTGAGAACATTGAACAGCGGGAAGCGTTGCTAAATTTTCTTTGCGCAAAATTCCCGGAGATAACCTCACTGCTTTACGTGATCAATCAAAAGGGAAATGATACCATCACCGATCAGGAGATTCACCTTTTTAAAGGAAGGGATCATATTATCGAAGAGATGGAAGGGCTTAAATTTATCATTGGCCCGAAATCTTTTTATCAAACAAATTCACTCCAGGCTTACGAGCTGTACAAAATAGCACGTGATTTTGCTGCCCTAACCGGGAATGAGATTGTTTACGATTTATATACCGGAACCGGAACAATTGCCTGCTTTGTAGCCGCAAAAGCCGCAAAAGTTATTGGCATTGAATATGTACCGGAGGCCATTGCCGATGCGAAGATCAATGCACAAAACAACCAGATCGCCAATACAAGTTTCTTTGCCGGTGATATGAAGGATATCCTGACACGGGATTTTATAGCCAGTCACGGTCACCCCGATGTGATTATCACCGATCCTCCCAGAGCAGGAATGCACGAGGAGGTGATCGAAGCGATCTTACACGCGGCACCTGAAAAAATTGTCTATGTAAGTTGCAATCCGGCGACACAGGCCAGGGATATAAGCCTTCTGAGTCACAGCTACCAGGTTACAAAGGTTCAGCCGGTTGATATGTTTCCACATACTCACCATGTTGAGAATGTGGTGTTGCTTGAAAAAATAACAGGTGTTTAAATTACTGAGCAGATTCGATTTTAATAACCTTCCACTTCCCGTTCTGTTTGACGTGTGCCAACCCTTTATAGCAGCATGCGCCATGATAATTATACCCCTCCTCGTAAATGGGAGGGGTTACCTCTTTGCCCGTTAAATCAATAAAACCAATCTTACCTCCCAATTTTACCGCTGCAAAACCCCCAATAAATTTCCAGGTATTATCGTATTTTGGTGCGATGATCTCTTTACCGGATTTGTTTACATATCCATACTTCCCATCCATCTTTATGGCTGCCATTCCCTCATCGAGGTTATATGCAAGGTCATATTTCGGGGCTATGACCACCTCACCCTTGTCGTTTTTATATCCGTATTTGTCGTTGGCCGCAGAATAAAAAGGGACCACCTGTGCCTTTAAGATTATGGCGCAAAACAGCAATGAGATCAAAAGAATTATTTTCATCTGTAACTAATTTGTTTTAATTAATTTTCTGAAATTCCGGGCAGATCCTCTGTTCGTGTTCCCCAGGTTTCAGAGGGTTTCACTCCCATTGACAACACCAGTTCACCACCCTTTAAGATATCGGAATGGGTAATATACGATCGGGTATATGGCATTCCATTCAATGATGCTTTCTGAATATAGATATTCTTTTTGCTCAGGTTTTCTGCCTTAACACTAAATTGCTTTCCATTTCCCAGGGTGATCACCGACTGATTGGCAAGGGGAGATCCAAAAACGTATTGCCCATTTACCGGATTGACAGGATAAAAGCCAATTGAACTTAGGATATACCATGCACTCATTTGTCCGCAATCGTCATTCCCACACAATCCGTTTGGCTGATTACTATAGAAATTGGTCAGAATATGATTCACTTTATCAGCTGTCTGCCAGGGTTTTCCGATGTAACTGTAGAGGTAAGGGACATGGTGGCTTGGTTCGTTCGAAAACTCAGACAATCCGTAATAGCCGTTGTTTTTCAGATTGCTTTTTCGCCCATCGGTAGCATTATAAAGTGAATCAAGCTTTTGACCAAATTTTCCGGCACCTCCCATCGCGGTTATTAATCCATTGAGATCCTGAGGTACATACCAGGTATAAATCCAGGCATTACCCTCCTGAAATCCAATCGATTCCCTGGGATTAAAGGGGAGCATCCATTGCCCTTTGGAGTCCTTGGCCCGGACAAATCCACTTTTGCTGTCAAAGAGATTTTTCCAGTAGCCGCTCCGTTTCATAAATTCATCATAGTCTGCGCTATTATTACGCCTCCTGGCAACCTGAGCAATGCACCAATCATCAAAAGCGTATTCAACTGTTTTGGTTACTCCCCGCTGCCTTGGATCGAGGTCATCGGGAACATATCCATACTGACGATAATAGTCAGATTCACGAATATCTTCATTTGCAGTAGTTTTCATTGCCTCGTAAGCCAGGTCACCATCAAAGCCCTGAATACCTTTTAACATAGCATCGGCTATTATCGGAACAGCATGATATCCCGGCATCACATTGGCCTCATTAAAATAGAGTTCCCAGGAAGGAAGCAAGCCATGTTGTTTGTAGAATTCAAGAAAAGTCTGAATAATAGCAGGTTGCCGTTCCGTTTGCGTGAGTGTAAACAACGGAACTGCAGCCCTGTAGGTATCCCATAAGGAACTTAAGGTATAAATATTTTTCCCGTTATATATTTTTTTATCGGCCCCTGTATAATTACCCAAGGCATCGTCAAAACGGAAAGGGGCAAAATAACAATGGTATGCTGCTGTGTAAAAAGACTCCTTAAATGCCTGATCACCGGAAGTTACCCTGATCTTACCTAATTCACCCTCCCAGGCATTGGAGGCACTATTCTTCACCGATTCAAAATCCCAATCCTTTATCTCCTCAAGACCGGCAAGCGCCCCTTCGACATTGGCTGAGCTGATGGCAACTTTCACCAACAACTGTTCCCCTTTTTTAGTTCCTGGAAATGTAAGCGACGAGACTAATCTTACTGCACGTCCCATTTCTTTTGAATTAACCCTGACACTATCGGCGAAAATGGTCACATCGTCAACCGGCTTACTGGTCTGAGCTGCAAAATAGATGATCCGCTCACCAACGAACCCAATCGAACGCCTTGATCCAACGAATGTGTTATTACTTATTTTCCTGAAATAACACTCTAATGGTAAGTCGCCATTGTGTCCAACACGTGCTTCGACACCGTTTCCGACACCCAGATCAAGCTTGATTATGGCATTTTTACTTTCCGGAAAAGTGTAACGATGGAGACCGCAATGGATAGTGGCTGTAAGTTCTGCCTTAATGTCAAAGGACTTAAGATAAACGGAGTAATATCCCGGTTTGGCGATCTCGTCCTGATGCGAGAATTCACTTCTTATCGGTTTGGGGGAGGCTTCCATATTGACAAGCGGGAACAGCGAGATATCACAAAGGTCTTCGGCGCCGGTTCCGCTATAATGGGTATGGCTAAACCCTCCAATATTTTTGCTGCTATAGTGATAACCTGCACACCAATTGTACCCCCGATCGCCATTATCGGGGCTTAGCTGGACCATTCCAAATGGGACCAGGGCGCCGGGGAAGGTATGTCCGTCCTCATCAGTTCCGATAAATGGATTCACATATCGGGTTAACCGTTCCGGTGAAGATTGGTTACAACCGAAAAGGAAGATGATTGTAATCGTGAGAAGTACATACTCTTTCAGGATCATTTTAGCATTATATTGCATTAGCCGGATATTGTAAATTAAAATGGAATGATGAAAACAGAAGCAGCTACAAATATAGGTATAGGAATTTATTTTCCGGTTCAGGCAAGGATTTAATGGCGGAATTTATCTTCTGGCTTAGTATATAAGCGAGATATTATCAACCCAGAATTTGGATTCAGGCGAACCAATGAAATCAATCCCCTGATAACTGGAGTTAAAATACATCACTAAATGGGTAGGAGCTTCGTCACCTTTTCCCCAGCTTTTCTCTTCAAGTGGAACCATTATCCCTTTTGAGTTTTTCACATACATGGGACCTACAGAAGGGATAAGACCCATTAATTGAGGATCATAGGATGGCTCTCTGCGGATATCGCCGTACCTGACCCGGAAAGTGGCCCCGTTAATCCACTGATTTTGGGTATCATTAAAAAAAGCACGTATTCCACCAATACGTATAGCAAATACCCGACCATCGGGCTCCTCCCATCTCTTTTGCAGAATAAAACAGAATTCAGCCATATCATTGCCTGCAACCGGATTTCCATGTTGATCCGTATTGATCCTTGATTTTCCCGGGGAACATTTATAATCAAACCGGACTGCAGCCGGAAGTCGGGAGAACAGGATTCCATGATTCATCTTTTGTATAGGACCCTTGATACTCTTAACCGGCTCGATAAGCTCCCCAAGAAAAATTGCACCTGTCACCAATACATCCATGGCCATTCCTAAAACATGTATTCCCCTGACGGTGGTCTCCATCCGGCAGCAAAAACCATTCTCTCTTTTTTCAGGAAATACGCAGGCACTGGCAATATCGATTCCAATCCTGGCGTGCAGATTTGAAGTCGCCCAAGGGGATTCCGCGACCGGTGTTGATTTAATATTGGCACCATTTTGCTCCCCAATCTGAAACAATCCGATTGTTTCCCCTCCAATAATAAATGATTCTTTAACCGGACGGGAGTACCAGGTGTCAAGATTTGAATAATTAAGTTGGCCATCACGATTGATCAAGAGTTCCTGTGAATTCACGCCACCTGAATTAAAGATCAGAATAAGAACAGTTAATGTGCTCCGACTATATCTCAACATCTTTAATCTCCTCTTTTTGAAGGAAGTTTAATGCGATACTATTAAATTCTTCATACCGCTCAATGCTACTCAGGTGTCCGCAATTGTTCAAAACCTCTATTTGAACCAATTGATTGACACTGCAGTAGTGAAGGCAATCTTTAAGAAATGCATGATCCTGATTACCTGAAATAAGCAAGACCGAATCGGATAAAAAAGGGACAGAAAAGAGTCCGTCCATGCGAACCTTAACCTCTTCGATTATAGCCAGCCACAGGGCGTATTCCCGTCTTGAAATATCTCTGGATGTCTTAATAAACATCTGCCTTGATTGCCGATGGTTCCGGTAAGGCATAATAAAATAGGCGACTAAAGTATAAAGGAAGTGGTTGTTAAAATATGGGGAAATATATCTGCCCACTTTTAACAACAGATAAAAACTTGTTTTTATTTTCAACACAGCCCCGGTCAAAATGATCGACTTAAACCGGTGAGGGTTATCGTTCTCCAAAATCCGTATTAGGGATGCACCAAATGAGCATCCAATAAAATTGGCTTTCTCAATCTTATGATGATCCATCAACCGGATGATATCTTTTGAAATAAAATCGAGAGAGTATTTTCCCGATTCGGGCCCGGGCATATTTTTTGACTGGCCGTGACCTCTTAAATCGGGCAACAAAATATTATAATGATTTTTGAAAGCCTTCAGTTGCAGACTAAATGTCCGGGAATTCCCACCAATTCCATGGATGAAAACAATCCAATCCTTCTCATTGGAAATAAAATACAGCCTATGATGTAATAAGTCGTTCATTTAAGGTTGGAATAAAACAGGGAAATAAAATTATTATGATAGCTAAATTTGGTTGGAACTCATCCGAAATCCGTTCATTTTACTGGGGTATTTCCCCTGCTAAGCAATTTATGGGCACGAGTAAAATCTCCTGCGGTAATTGCACCAGTAATTGATAATTCACCAGCCAGCACGATCGCGGCAGCAACTTCTGCAAAAGCCATTGAATTATTTTTTCCGTAAAGGTTTAGAATGTCGAGACACGCTTTTTGAGAAGGTAAACCAGTACCCCCACCTACTGTACCAACGATGAGATTTGGAAGTGATACCGAAGCATAGAGATCACCATCCTTGTTTACCTCCATACGGGTAATCCCAACGGCTGATTCACCCACGCAAGCAGCATCCTGACCGCAAGCGATGTACAAAGCGGCCAGTCCATTTGAAAAATGACCATTACTGCCAGTAGTACCTAAAAGTATCCCGCCAACTGTAGTCATGTTCCAGAATGTGATAAGGTCCTCGGGGGTAGTTCGCAAATACTTCTTAACAAGCTCTCTGCTAATAACGATTTCTGAAATTACTTTCTTGCCTCTTACACCTAAAAAAGATAAATAGCTTGCCTTTTTATCACCGGATAAATTACCCTCAATAAAATATTTATCCGGTTTAACCGGACTGTTTTCCATAATATAGTCGCAAACTTTTTGTGTTGCAATCGTAATCATGTTTTGACCTGAAGCATCCCCGGTGAAGTAATCAAAATTAATGTAAACATAGTTCCCCTCTATAGTAACCTTTATGTCAGACAATTCACCGTGACTTGTAGTCGTTTTGGCAACCTTTTTCAATTCATCGGTAATATTGACAATCCAATTCACAAATAGCATGGCTTTTGTCAGGTTTTCGAAAATAAACCCCGGAGCGCGACTAATCCCTTCACTAATGACAGCCGTAGAACATCCTCCTGCTGCGGTGATCAGTTTCGCACCGCGGCTATACGAAGCCACCAGGGCCGCTTCGGTTGTTGCGAGTGGAACATAATAATCACCCTGTGCAAAAAGGCCATTTATTCGAAGGGGTCCGGCTAATCCCACCGGCATTTTAACCGTTCCTATAAAGTTTTCAATATTGCGTTCATAAAGAACCATATTCATTTTTGTCTGCTCATCGAGCAGGACCGATTTTGAATCACTTTTATTAATTATCGCCCATCTTTTTTCAACTAATTCACTTTTAACATATATATTATTAGGCAGATTTATCGGTTCTGAATTTTTCGGGGAGAGCTTCCTCTCAAATTCCTCTACCGATAATTTTCTAAATATTTTAGTGAAATATTTACTCGCTTTTTGATACGTCTTCATCTATTATTTCTCTTTCTCTCTGTTAAGCTAAAATTAAAATTTATAAATTCGGTACTAAATATTCCAAACAGATTAGCAAACATATTTATTTATATTGTTTAAAATTTTGATTTTCTTTCCAAAATATATCACCATAATTCTAGACTGCTCTTTGTATTTTCCGAACTATTTTAACTAATTTATTATTTATTATAATTATACTGTAAATTAATTTCACAGTAATTGAAATTAATTTATTTGGGAATCTGATTAAAAAAGGCAAAGTTACGACTTTTTTTTCAATATATAAATTCATAATATTGTTTATTCGAAGATTAAGAATGTCCGGTATTTTTTTAAAAAAAAACCACATTTATCAATAGGAGCCTTTGCTATTATAGCTAAAAATATTTTACATATATTATTTTATAAATATTATAGACTTATTCTATTGTGTAAGACAACTATTGTGTATAACAAATAAATAAGATAAAAAATTTAGCAATTAAATAATATGTATTAACCAATTTATAATTTACAGGAAATTACCTTTGCCGATTAAGTAGATTACTAATTTTTTTTTAGATGAATTCGGATCCAAAATTATCCCATCGATATTACGCTATATTGATTTTATTTTTCGTACTGTTTTCAATTACAGACCCGGTTTACGGTCAATATACTCAAACTGTGAGGGGCAGGTTAACCGATAAGGCTTCATCCTCTTCACTTCCGGGTGTAACAGTGGTTTTAAATGATAAATCGTTGAATTTAGGGAGCTTCTCCGATTCAGAGGGTGAATTTGTCTTGAAAAATGTCCCTGTTGGAAGAAATAGTTTTACATTTTCCTTTATTGGTTATGAACCTGTTCTGATTAAAGATATTGTAGTTAGCTCGGGGAAGGAGTTAATTCTCAATGTTGAAATGGTTGAGAAGTTGCAGGAACTTGAGCAGGTTGTTATCAAGGCTTTCAAAAAGGGGGAGGTTATCAATAAAATGGCAAGCATTAGTGCTCAGTCGTTTTCGGTGGAAGAGACGGAGCATTTTGCAGGAAGCTGGTCAGATCCGGCACGAATGGCCACAAACTTTGCCGGCGTTGCATCGGGCAATGATACGCGCAATGATATAATCATCAGGGGAAATTCTCCCAGTGGGTTATTATGGCGTTTAGAGGGTGTAGATATACCCAATCCCAACCATTTTGCTGTTCAGGGATCATCCGGTGGCCCTGTCTGTATGTTAAACAGCAACTTACTTACCCGTTCCGACTTTTTTACGGGTGCCTTTCCTGCTCAATATGGGAACGCCGTGGCCGGAGTTTTCGATCTTAACTTACGAAACGGAAATAGTGAAAAGCATGAATTTATTGTTCAAACCGGACTAAACGGTTATGAAGCAGGTATTGAAGGGCCATTTTCAAAAAAATACAAGGGTTCTTATATGATTAATGGAAGGTATTCGTTTCTGGATCTGCTTCAGAAGATGGGATTTAATATCGTTGGTGGTGCCATACCGACCTATTCGGATTTGAATTTTAAAATATTTCTGCCAATTAAAAATATGGGAAGAATCACCATTTTCGGCCTTGGAGGGATCGATCAGGTGAGTGCCCGGGCTGATCAAAGTACCGATCAGTTTAATCCGGTTGCAAATTCTGATCTGGCCAATAAGACCTTTATGGGAGTGGTCGGAATTGGTCATGATCTGGTATTCGGCGAGAAATCCAAGCTCCACACCACCTTTTCAATTTCATCGCAAAGAACAAAAATACTGGTTGATTCAATAATGCCGGACCTGAGCAAAGAGTTATATTACTCCTCGAATTTCACCGAAAAGGAGATCACCGTTTCAACACATTTCACCCATAAAATAAACGCCAAAAACACACTCTCGTTTGGTCTATCCATCAAAGACAAAGGGATTAATCAAAACGACAGTGCCAAATATCTGGGCAGCTATCTCAGAATGATCACCCTTGAGAATGAACATCTGCAACTATTGCAGGGATTTGCGGAATGGAAGCACCGGATTACTTCAAAATTTAATGTTTATGCCGGGATTCACGCTCAATACCTTTTCTTAAATGGGTCAAAATCAATTGAGCCACGTTTGGGAATGAGCTTGAATTTTTCGGAAAATCAGACGTTTAACATGGGTTATGGGATACATTCACAAACCCAGTCGTTGCCTGTTTATTTCACTCAAACAGCCAATTCAGACCGGACAGTATATCAGCGTAACTGTCAGAACCTTGATTTTACAACTTCCCGGCATCTTATAATCGGATACAACAATAAATTTGCTGAAAACTGGAACGTAAAACTGGAAACGTATTATCAGGATTTATGGAATATCCCCGTAGAGCCAACACCATCAAACTTTTCAGTACTTAATCTGGGGGCAACTTATTACAATGGAACTCAGGATAAGGATAGTCTTGTGAATAGAGGGCACGGTAAAAATTATGGTGTTGAAATGACCCTTGAACGATATCTGAATCAGAACTGGTATTTTTTCCTCACCTCATCCGTATTTAAATCGAGGTATCAGGCAAGTGACATGGTATGGAGAAATACGGTCTTTTCAACGGGTTTTGTAAATAATGCTTTACTTGGATTTGAATACCCGATCAGTAAAAAGACATCGCTGGATTTCAATCTCAGGTTTGTGTGGAGTGGTGGAATCAGGCAGAAATCAATTAACAAGGAAGCCACAATAGCTGCAGGAAGCATTATTTATGCTGATGACAAGATCTATTCGGATCAGGCAAAAGATTATATGAAACTCGATTACAAGATGACAGTCAGGCATAACCTGCGTCATTCGACCTTGGAATTTGCGGTTGACATTGCCAATCTGACTGACCGGAGAAATATATTTTCCCAATCCGTCAATCCCAAATCAGGTCAGGATACTTTCACCTATCAGCAGGGATTTTTACCCACAGCCTTGTTAAGAGCTACTTTTTAATTTTCGTTTGGCTGGCTGTTATCGTGCCTTGCAAACACCGACATGAATCTTCCCGGAACAGGGGTTTCATAACGTACCTCGCTTCCGGTGATGGGATGGATAAAGGCAAGAACACGTGCGTGAAGACAGGTACGACCGATCAGATTACTCTTTGCTCCGTATTTTTTATCTCCCACAACCGGATGGCCCAGCTCTTTCATATGGACGCGGATCTGGTTTTTCCGCCCCGTCTCAAGCTTCACCTCCACAAGGGAAATTGCATCTCCGCGGCGCAGAACCTTATAATGGGTAATCGCTTCATCCCCTTCCCCGGGAACTTTGGTCGAATACATAATCAACGCCTTGTTTTCCTTTAAAAATGAGCGGATGGTTCCCTGGTCATTTTCAACGACTCCTTCAACAACTGCCACATAGGTACGCTCAATCACCGCTTCATGCCAGGCACGTTGCATAATTGACTGAACCTCTTCAGATTTGGCAAACATCATGATACCCGATGTATCGCGGTCGAGGCGGTGAACCACAAAGATTCGGTTATTGGGATCCTCCCGTTTTACGTGACCGCTCAGGATACTATAGGTTGTGAGAAGTTTCTCTTTCGCGGTAGCGATTGATAACATTCCTGCTTCTTTCTCTATAACAATGATATATGGATCTTCAAAAAGTATCCGCAACCCTTTGTATCGGATCTCTTCAGGAATCTTTCCATAGGTAACAGTAACTCTCTGACCTTTAAGTACCGGATAATCAAATTGAGTAATGGTATGATTTTCAACTGCGACCTGACGGTGTGCCAGTAATGCCTTCACGGTAGTCCGGCTTTTCCCTTTAAGCTGATCGATCAAAAATTTCAGCAGTTCGGAGTTCTCCTTCACATCGATCTGAATCTGTTTGGGGGCTCCCTTTTCCGGGGTAGAAGGTCTCTGTTCCATATACTTTTGATTATATTGTTGTCTCTTGTACATGCACTGAATATGCATGATAAAAGGTTCAAAAGTACAAAAAAGAGAGCAATAAACCACCTCTGCTAATTTACTGCAGGTGGTGCAGCGAATGGCGTATTGCGCTTTGCAACGACAAAGGATGAAATTGCATCATAGGCATGGATATTATCTGCTGTCGATTTGAAATCGTTAGTCGAGTTTACAAGTTGATATTTCCAGGTTTAGCCGGTGCGCATCGGATATGAATGGTTGTTGATTTATCGGCTAAGGATGCCGGGATTATGATCTTTTCCAAATAGATAGTGTCTTGCAGAGCAATCTCAAAATCGCCACTTACTGTGACTACGATATCACTTTTAACAGCACTACCTTTTATGAATAAAGGTTGGCTGGCGGTTTTTGTATAAATTCCGACCTCCGAGAAATCTACGATCTCGCCAATCCTGGTAATAGTTCCTGGATTTTCAATTTTGTCTTTGGGAGAACAACCCGTCAGAAGCCGCCCGGATACAAAAGTGATCAAAACAAGCTCCAATATGACCCTGGTCATAGTATAGCCCCTCCCTTTCAGCGAAAAATTTAATACTATATCATTATTTATCAGATGATTAATTATTTTCAACAAATAATTCCGCCGCATAAACCTTATTCAGCAGAAAGGAGTCAACCTTTTCGGAATACCTGAGATTATCAGTTTTAAGCATTTCGAGGTAAGTTTTTACAATTTCCGCACTTACACTTTGAGGGTTTTTCAGGATTAATAATTCAAATGAAAGTTTCGAACTGTCATTTAAAAGATAGGTTTCCGGATCAAAAACATTTGAATGTGTTGTTCCCGCCAAAAAATCGCCAAGCGATTGGGCATACCGTTGTCTGGCATCCCTGATTGAAATAAAACCGGGGTATTGATGAATAAAATTCTCCCATGTTATTATTGTTGTTATCAGCAAATCTCTAGCCTTGAAGTTTTGCCACTCTCCTTTGGTCCACCTCTTTTCCTCTTCGGAAACCAGTGTTAGAAACTGACGATAAGCAGTGGTTAATTCATCTCCAAAAACCAACAAGAGAAAGGCACTATTGGGCTTAAGCAAATAAGCTTCATTTAATGAGTCAAGATGAATTCCGTAGTTGGCAAAGGTGATCTTCCACTGCTCTATTTTTTCTGCAGAGGGGGAATTTAAAAGATCAATGCCTGCTTTTTCGTTATTCTCGAGATAACCCTCAGCAACGCGGTTTAAAAAATCGGAATAAACGGCAAAAAGAGAGTCACACGTCAATGAATCAGCAACGCCATTTTTCAATAAGGTTGCTGCCACGTAGAGTGATGAGAGCTCTCCGCGGTCAAGGGTGTCGATTACCTGAAGATACTGCGCAGCAGTGGTTATTCTGATCTGTTCGATTCGTGCCGTGTCAACACCATGGTTAGTCGCATCCCCGGCAGAGTCTCCTGTATTTTTCTGCTGAGGTGAATTACAGGCGAGTAGAATGAACGGGATCAGGAGTATCAAAAAATAAGGCATTACAGGATTTTTACGTTTATATTCGATATCGATTCGAGTGAGGTTCATTTATATGATCCAAAAATAATACAATAAGTCAAAAAGCAATAATGGAAAGATCAATGATGACACAATTCTGATTGATGAGCACTGTCCCTGTCAATTATCCTCTTACTATTGAGACCCTTTTTGCACTAAAAACCTGGTCTCACCGCCCTCTGTTTTAACGACGAAAAACTTCCCCTGCTGCCGGGCTGCAACAGATTGTCCATTAACCTTTAGAATTGGATTTACGATATCGCGGAGCGGGACCCATACGACGGTCTTCATATTCGATGGAACAGAGACATTCAGGTCAAAACTGGTTTGATTATCTGTCTTGAAACTGCAATTTATTGCCCCTCTGATAGTCGGGGTTTGAATTGTTGACCCGGTTAATCCCCCCGTTTGGGGCTTAATCTGCACTGCTTCAAAGCCAGGTGATAGCGGCACGATTCCCCAGAAACCCCGCGTAACCATATTGGCAGGAACAGCACCCCATGCATGGTTCCAGTCGAGATTGGGTTTGAATTTAATATCCCACGCCTCGAGTGTAATTGTTGAACCTGCGCGGATCATATTCCACCAACTGCGGTCTCCTGTCGAACGCATCAGATCGAGCGCCGCCTTGTCTTCCCCTGCCGCATAAAGTGACTCAAGCAGGTATTGCGAGGCATAAACACTGCATCTCATCCCTTTTGACCGGATTAAAGCCGCAACCTCCGAAACAAATGCCTCGGGGACCAGACCAAACGCGAGGGGGAAGATATTTGCATGAAGAGAAGTATGGTCTGAACCCTCCCCATCACGGTATTGCTTTTTATGCTGATCAAAAAAGATTTTATTGACCGCCATTTTAACCTTTTCTGCCCGGTTCTTAAAAAACAGTTCATCATCCTGTTTTTCGAGGGCTTTCGCAATCCTGGCCATTAAAGTGAGTGCATGATAATGAAAAGCATTGACAACGGTATTCACATCAGGCATCTCATTCCCATCCCGTTCAATCTGTGGCCAGTCCACAATATCTCTTATAGGTCCCTGAATATGAATGGCGTGTAAAACGGTGTCGTTCAAAAGTGGGGTCTTTGTACTTATCAATCCATCCTCCCGTTCAAGTGAGATTAAACTCTTATTTTTAAGATCGTTATAAAATTTCTCCAAAGATTTCTGATCTCCGGTGTAGAGGTAATCGGCATAAGCCATCATTACGGAATGCATAATCCATTCGGTAGGCCAGGTTGGATGCATCATCAGATATTCATGCGAATACCGGGCCAGGCTGTACTCCCTGTCGGTACAGTAATGACCAAGCTGGTTAATGTAGGCATCCGCCTCGTATGGAATCCGCTCCCTGTCGCCATCGACATAAACACCGCAGAAGGTGGTTGCCTTAATAGAGTATTTACATAAATCCCAAACTTTATTCAGGATTGTATCGGAGCATGTAAAACTACTTGCGGTATCATCCCAGTAATAATTAACCGCAAGCTGTTTAACTGCCCGGCAGGTAGTGGCGGGCGAATGAGTTTCAATTTCACAATAGCGAAACGGGGTGACTTCACCCACTTGGGGCGGCATAACGATAGCCGGATATTTCGAATTTCGTGGAATGTGGGGAATCGTTAGCTCATACCAGCGTGACCCCTTTTCAATATTCAATTTGATCAAGCGGCTGCGGATGTTCCCTTCTGGATTACGTTTAATACAACCGGGGGATTCAAGTTTTTCGCCCAGGTAGACCAACACCGAATCGGAAATCTGACTTTCGATCTGAACCCTAAGGGTACCAAATGCTGCTTTTCCAAAATCTGCAAAATAGTTACCCATGAGATTTTTTCGGACAATCTCCATTGGACGGATCGGGTGCTTAACCAGTGGCATTACCGACACGGATGATCCGTCCCCGAAAGTTCCGGTTTTAAATTCCTGAATGTCAGAAATAGAAAATGATTTTGACTTAAGGGTTCCAATTCGCACGATCCAGAAATAGGATGTATTGGAATTCAGTGGCACTCCCTTATAGGTTATGTTAACAGATTCTTTCGAAATTATCTTCCCGCTATCCCACAAATCGCCAAAACCGGTGTCAAGTTTCCTGCGGGAGGTGGCGACAAGAATATGATAAGCATTCTGCGAATCCTCACCATTTACAATCCACGAAAAATTTGGGAAAGGTGTATTGACGTTTCCCTCTGCGGGGTTACGCAGAAATTCCACCATGAGTCCGGTGGGCCGGGAATTGGATTTGGCTGTCAGAAAAGCAGAGCAGAACGTTATGGAAAGGAAGATAGCACAGATATTTTTTTGCATAGTCAGAGCTTTCCAGGGGGTTATGACCAAAAGAATAGTTTCGGAATTACTGGTTCACGAAGATAAATAATTTTAATATGAATTATTGCTGACACTTTTTAGTCGTATCTTTGTAATATAGACTATATGCACTATGCGTTACCTCGATCCGAAAAATGATTTGACCTTTAAGCGAATTTTTGGCGATCATCCCCATCTGCTTAAAAGTTTCCTCAATGCAGTGATGCCATTGGCGGATGGTAAGAAAATTGTGTCGCTCGAATATCTGCCTGCCGAACTGGTTCCCGAAATCCCGATCTTTAAGAATTCAATTGTCGATGTGCGGTGCATAGACGAAAAAGGGGAGCAATTTATCGTCGAGATGCAAATGCTCTGGACCGACAGTTTCAAAAGCAGGGTTCTTTTCAATGCCTCAAAAGCATATATTAAGCAGGTAGGCAAAGGGATCCATTACAAAGGACTGCAACCGGTTTACTCGCTGAATATCATCAACGAAAATTTTGATAATAAGTCAGAGAATTACCTCCATCATTATAAAATAATCCATACTCAGGAGAGCGAAAAGGTAATCGAAGGGCTTGAATTCATCTTCATTGAACTTCCCAAATTCCAATCGAAAAAATTTACAGACAAGCGATTGCAGGTATTATGGCTGCGCTTTTTGTCGGAGATCAGCGATCAGCAGGAAGGGATATCTTCAGACTTCCTGGATGTTCCTGAAATTAAGGAGGCCTCTGACCTGATTCTGGAGAGCGCCTTATCCAAGGGGGAGCTTGAGACTTACGACAAATACTGGGATTATATCAGCACCGAAAAAACAATCATGGCCGATTCTTTTGAAACCGGAATGGAGCAGGGGGAAGAACAGGGTTTGCTGAAGGGTATTGAGCAGGGTATTGAACAAGAAAAAATATTCATTGTGAGAAATGCACTTAAAATGGGATTATCATCTCCGGATATTTCGAAACTCACCGGCCTTTCGGAACAGGAAATTGAAACAATAAGGTAATAAGGTTTTGACCATCCAGTAAATGGCGATTACCAATTTCAAATAAACCCCGAAGGTTTTGAAAACCTTCGGGGTTTATTTGAAATTACAACCTTGCCTTAATCTCGGCAGTCTCTTTTTCGAAACCTGGTTTTTCGAGCAGGGCAAACATATTTTTCTTGTATGCCTCGACACCCGGCTGATCAAATGGATTAACATCGAGGATATAACCACTGATTCCGCAGGCGATCTCAAAGAAATAGATCAATTGTCCAAGGTAATACTCGTTTAATTTAGGGATGCTAATCCTGATATTTGGAACACCACCATCGACATGGGCAATACTGGTGCCAAGTTCAGCCATTTTATTCACATAGTCGACCCTTTTGCCGGCAAGGAAATTAAGTTTATCCAGATCGGCCTTATCTTCGGGGACAAGCACTTCATTATTTACATTTTCCACAGAAAGGACGGTTTCGAATAAAATCCGTTCACCTTCCTGAATATACTGACCCATAGAGTGTAAGTCACTCGAGAAATCAACACTTGCAGGGAAGATTCCTTTGAGTTCTTTACCCTCACTTTCACCATAAAGTTGTTTCCACCATTCGGCGAAAAAGTGAAGTTTAGGGTTATAATTCACCATGATCTCGACCTTCTTACCACTCTTGTAGAGTGCATTTCGGGCTGCAGCATATTGAGCCGCTATATTTTCCTCAAACGGAACATCTGCTCCGCAGGCCAGTTCCATTGATTTTGCTCCGTTTACCAGTTCGCGTACGTTGAATCCTGCAATGGCTATGGCAATCAAACCCACAGGGGTCAATACCGAATAGCGCCCTCCCACGTCATCAGGGATAACAAAGGTCTTATAACCCTCCTCATTAGCCAGGGTTTTTAATGCACCACGCGATTCGTCGGTGATGGCAATAATCCGTTTACGCGCCTCTTCGACCCCATATTTATCTTCAAGATCCTGTTTCAATAGCCTGAAAGCCAATGCCGGTTCTGTGGTTGTTCCCGATTTAGAGATGATTGCGCAAGCCCACTCCTTATTATCAAGAAGGTCGCGTAATTCGAAAAGATAATCCTCGCTGATATTCTGACCGGCAAATACCACCAGTGGGGCCTCGAAACTCCCTTTAATTTGTGCAAAAGAGTCGGAAAGGGCATCAATAACAGCCTTGCTTCCGAGGTATGAACCGCCAATTCCAATAACGACAAATACCTCAAGGTGTTTTGACTGCAGTTTTAGCGAAACTTTCTCAACCTCTTCAAGCAGTGATTCAGAAATAGAGGATGGCAGGTCGACCCAACCCAGAAAATCGTTCCCTTTGCCTGATTTATCGCGCAGTGCAATATTTTGTTTTTCTGCAGCTTCTTTGTAGGCTACAATATTTTCAGAAGGGACAAAGCTGTAAACTTTATCAAGGTGTAATGAAATATTCTCCATAAAATAATGAATTAGCGCAAATGTTCTGTTAATAACCGGATCTCAATGGCCGGTGAAATATTTTCGTAGATTATATTATAAACCGAATCGGTGATCGGCATATTGATATGATACTGTAAATTAAGCTCTTTAATACATTTTGTGGCATAGTAGCCCTCTGCGATCATGTCCATTTCGAGCATTGCAGAACGGACGGTATACCCTTTCCCGATCATGGTACCGAAGGCGCGGTTTCGCGAAAAGTGTGAATATCCCGTAACCAGCAGGTCACCCAGATATGCTGAGGATTTGATATCCCTTGTGATTGGATGTACCGTATCGACAAAACGTTTAATCTCCTGGATTGCATTAGACATCAGCACAGCCTGAAAATTATCACCATAGCGCAAACTATGGGAGATTCCGCAGGCGATGGCCATAATATTTTTGAGTACGGCCGAATATTCAGTTCCCCAGATATCATCAGAAATATGAGTGCGAATTGAGGGGCTCTCAAGCAACATGGCAAATTGCCTTGCCCGTTTCACATCGGGGCTGGCAATAGTGAGGTATGAAAGGAGATCACGTGCCACCTCTTCGGCGTGGCAGGGGCCTGCAATAACCCCAAACTGATCAAATGGAACATCGTAGAATTCATGAAAGAATTCGCCAACCACCAGGTTATCATCCGGAATAATTCCCTTGATTGCAGAGATCACATACTTATCTCCAATATCAACTTTTAGATGGCTTAAAGTGTCTTTCAGGAAAGCGGAGGGGGTCACGAAGACCAGGATATCTGAGTTTTTGACAATCTCATTGATGTCGGTATAAAAATTTATCCGCGACATCTCGAACTCTACTGATCTCAAGTAGTTAGGATTATGCCGGAATTTTTTAAACAACTCGATATTCTCCTCCTTACGGATAAACCAATTTAATTCAGGTAGGTTATAGATCAGAATCTTGGCCAGAGCCGTAGCCCAGCTTCCGCTTCCGATAATTCCCACCCTGCTTTTTTCGTTAATTTCATTCATCTTTCCGACGTATTAATTTAACCAATTTGACACATCGTTAGCCGCAGGATTAGGTAGCCCAAGCTGATTTTTTTTATTATAACCACAGATATCGTTGAATAATTTAGCCGGTTTAACCTCTTTTAGCTGGGATACTCTTTTATATCCCATTTTCATCAAAATCTCTACCCATTCATATGGAATTCCCAGCTCGATATATTTTTCTGCCGGATCTTCTTCTGCCCTTTTTTCGGGTTTCATCTGCGGGAACAGGAGCACATCCTGTATCGAAGCAGAATTTGTCATTAACATGGTAAGCCTGTCAATACCAATTCCCATCCCTGAGGTAGGTGGCATGCCGTACTCCAGCGCACGCACAAAATCCAGGTCTATAAACATTGCTTCATTATCCCCCTTCTCCGAAAGGCGAAGCTGCTCCTGAAAACGATCCAGCTGATCGATCGGATCATTGAGCTCTGAGTAGGCATTACACAACTCTTTACCGTTTACCATGAGTTCAAACCGCTCGGTAAGATCAGGGTTATCACGATGTTTCTTGCATAATGGTGACATTTCAACGGGATAATCGGTGATAAAAGTTGGTTGAATATAATGACCTTCGCATTTTTCACCAAAGATCTCATCTATTAATTTGCCTTTCCCCATGGTCTTATCGTATTCAACGCCAATATTTTGGCATACCTCACGCAGACCATCTTCATCCATCCCTGAAATATCATAACCGGTATGTTCCCTTATTGACTCGAACATGGTGATCCGTTTGAAAGGGCGTTTAAAATCAATCTGCTTATCACCTACCGGAATTAAGGTCTTACCATGAAGCGCCATAGCGACACGTTCAATCATCTCCTCGGTAAAATCCATCATCCAGTGGTAGTCCTTGTAGGCAACATAGATCTCCATAACTGTAAATTCAGGATTATGGGTCCGATCCATCCCTTCATTCCTGAAGTCCTTCGAGAATTCATAGACTCCTTCGAATCCTCCGACAATCAATCGTTTTAAATATAATTCATTAGCAACCCTGAGATAGAGCGGCATATTGAGTGCATTATGATGGGTCATGAACGGACGGGCCGAGGCACCACCTGGAATTGGCTGCAATATTGGTGTTTCGACCTCGATATATCCACGTTCATTAAATAATTCGCGCATCTGGTTAATGATCTTAGTCCGTTTTAGGAACACCTCCTTAACATGAGGATTAACGATCAGATCCAGGTAACGTTGACGATACCGCTGTTCAGGATCGGTGAATGCATCAAAGGTCCGGCCATCCTTCTCCTTTACTACCGGGAGCGGTTTGATTGACTTACTCAGCAAAACAAATTCCCGCACATGAATGGTAGTCTCGCCCATTTGGGTAATAAAAACATACCCCATAACGCCAATGATATCACCAATATCCAACAGCTTTTTAAACACCTCATTATAAAGTGTTTTATCTTCTCCCGGGCAGATCTCATCACGGCTGATATAGATCTGAATCCGTCCGGTTTCATCCTGAAGTTCTCCAAAAGAGACTTTGCCCATGATACGCTGGCTCATCAATCGTCCTGCAAAAACCACCTCCTGAAGATTAGGAATATCAGGATTAAATGTAGTGAGTATCTCTTTGGCGTTAGTGTTGATTTTAAATTCATTAGCCGGATAAGGGTTGATCCCCAGATCACGCAGCTTCTGCAATGAACCACGTCGGATCAATTCCTGTTCACTTAATTCTATATTACTCATTTTAAATCTTTACCTTCAGTTATTCGAAAAATATGTGCAAAGGTACAAAAAGTTATCCTTTTGGAAATAGCTACTTTTTAGTATATTTGAGGAAAATATTTAGATCAGAAGCCTCAATTAAGAAGTAAGTATGCAAAAATCGTGGAAAGTAAAGAAACCTGCTGATAGTAACGACCTTAAGCATTTGTCTGCAGCGTTAAACATTGACATAGCGATCGCAAACTTACTTATTCAGCGCGGGGTTAAAACCTTCGCCGAAGCCCGTTCGTTTTTCCGTCCCAAGTTATCCGATCTTCACGATCCCTTTCTGATGAAAGATATGGACAAGGCCGTAGCCCGTATCAAACAGGCTATTGACAATGATGAGAAGGTGATGGTTTACGGTGATTATGATGTTGATGGAACCACATCGGTAGCCTTAATGTATTCATTTTTAAGAAGTAGGCTTACCAATATTGATTATTATATTCCCGACCGATATATGGAAGGTTACGGGATATCCCGGATAAGTATCGACTATGCTGCTCAGAATAGTTTTACACTGGTAATTGTTTTGGATTGCGGGATAAAGGCAAACGATAAAATTAGCTATGCCAAAGAGTTAGGAATCGATTTTATCATTTGTGATCATCACAATCCTGACACAATAATACCCGATGCGGTGGCTGTACTTGATCCAAAACAACCCGACTGCAACTATCCCTACAAAGAACTCTCAGGGTGCGGTGTAGGTTTTAAACTCGTACAGGCATATTGTATCAATCAGGGTATACCTGAAGAAGTTGCAATGGAATTGCTTGATTTGGTAGTTGTTAGTATCGCCTCCGATATTGTTCCCTTGACAGGGGAGAACCGGGTATTAGCCTATTACGGATTGCTAAAGTTAAATTCGAATCCCTCTATCGGGTTGAAAACGATCATCAAATATGCCGGAATGGTTGGCGAATTTAAAATTAACGATATTGTATTTAAGATAGGTCCACGACTAAATGCCTCAGGAAGGATCGAGCACGGAAAAAAATCGGTAGCTATTCTGCTGGCAAAGGATGCCAAAGAGCTGGAAGACCTTGGAATTGAAATAAATTCCTATAATGAGATCCGAAAAACGCTCGACAGGGAGATCACTCAGGAAGCATTGGATATCATTGAGAAAAGTGAATTTTACGAAGGAAGAGTTAGCACGGTTATCTATAACCGCGACTGGCATAAAGGGGTCGTAGGCATTGTAGCCTCCAGATTAACAGAACATTATTACCGACCAACGGTAGTACTTACCGAGTCGAATGGGCTTGCAACGGGATCGGCAAGATCGGTGGCTGAGTTTGATCTGTATGAAGCCATAAGTGCCTGTTCAGATTTGCTGGAGTCTTACGGAGGGCATATGTATGCCGCCGGCCTATCGATGAAACTGGAGAATGTGGCTGAATTTTCACGCCGTTTTGAACAGGTCGTGCGGGATACAATTTCTAAGGAGCAGCAAAAGCAGACCATTGAAATTGATGCAAAGATTTCGTTATCTGATCTTACCCCGAAATTTCTGAAAATTCTGAATCAATTTGAACCGTATGGTCCACACAATATGATGCCGGTATTTCTAACCAAGAATGTTATGGATTATGGTACAAGCCGTTTGGTTGGAAAGAATAATGAACATCTGAAGCTTGACCTGATGGAGGCGAATCGCTCATCAGCAGTATTTTCCGGGATTGCATTTTCGCAGTCCGATCATCTGGATGTAATCAAGCGCTCACTCCCTTTTAATATTTGTTATTCCGTAACCGAAAATGAATACAGAGGGAAAACCTATATGCAACTGAATGTCAGAGATATTCAGTACCGGCATGAGGATAATGATGACTCACAAGAAGAATAACCCATTCAAGATCCGGATAATTCCCACCTCAATAAGGTTTATTCAGGTGTCGCAACACGGTAGTTTTAAGATTATTTTAACTCATTTAGTCTTTCCAAATTGTTAGCGCAAGAATCAATCCATATTAAAAACAGTTTAAAAGAGGCACTTCAGAAAAAGCTTCCGGGTGAAGATGCACATCGCCTGATGCTTCCCCTTGGGCGTGATCTCTATCCGGAGGAGGGAAAAGGGAATATTATTCAGAGCAGCGTCCTTCTTATCCTTTTCCCCGATAACGGAATGATTCACACCTGTTTAATCAAACGCCCGGCCGGAATGAGGCATCATGCGGGTCAGATTGCATTTCCGGGAGGAAGGTTTGAACCGTCGGATAACAACTTAATTCAGACTGCACTGCGTGAGTCATTTGAAGAGATTGGAGTAGATGCTGATCAACTTGAAATAATAGGAGCACTTACCCCAATTTACGTTCAGGTAAGCAATTTCGCAATTAATCCTTTTATTGGGTGGTGCAAAACCAGGCCATATTTCAAAACAGAGAAAGGGGAGGTGGATGAGCTATTTATTATTCCGGTAGAAAAACTTCTTCATCCCCAAACAGCTCAAACCAAAGAGGTGATCACCTCGCGCGGAAATTTTAATGCTCCGGGATACGTGATCGATACCCTCTTTATTTGGGGTGCAACTGCGATGATCATCTCGGAATTTCATCAGATTTATCGCAGAATACCTGAAGGGTAGGGATTACCTATACGGCTGCTTTAATTATAAAATGTCCACGATAATCCGAACGATAGGCTGGATATCTGTTCGGCATAACCTGGTGTGGTATAATAACCCTTCCGTTTAATTTTGGTTCCAATATTTGAATACTTCACATAAAAGCGGGTTCTCTTTAATTTAAGATCAACGAAAACGTCGAGCCAGGGAAAATTTCCGATTTTCTCAGCATGCTGCACATAAAACATTCCCAGTGCAGGGCTATAATAATCCGCATAATATCCTGTATCATAGCGCAAATCAAAACCAATCTGCGTGGCCAGCACCTTTGCTATATTCCCGGCAAGAAAAACAGTATTACGGGTGGATAATTCAGGGATGTGCATAAATTTATCGGTAGTAGATTTCTGATACATTACGGAATTTTGCAGGTTTAAAACGCCCAGCTTAAAGTCTTTCCTGACAAAAAACTGTGCGACCGAAAATTCGGAGGTTGCCTGAGCAGGAAGTGAGGCTTCGTTCCAATACATATATCGGTTGACAATTGAATATTTGAATCCAAGTTTTAACCTGCGATATGGTTTATCATACGTTGCTCCAACCATTAACTCATAGGTTTTATTGAAACTATTATCCCATTTAAAGTGGTTTGAATAATAATGGTTATAAAAATAATCGGGAGTTGTATTGGTCATCCTTCCGATAAGCCGGACAAAAGAGGTGTCTTTTGAACTCCTTATAGGTTTATCAATATTTCCCGAGAGGTCAAAATCACCGGCCTTGTAACCCTGAATATAGTACCTTCCTGAACCATTCCAGTTCAGGAATTTTGCACTCGACTGGAAGATTGAACCACCAACAAAGGTATTCGAAAGGCTTTTTGATTGTGTAAGTCCCAACGGAGGCCTCATAATTCCAGGAGTATAGATTAACTCCTCACGCGGAAAATAAAGATTGATTAGATCATTTCCGATATAGGCTTGTTTTCCAAAGGTATATTTCCGGTCGGGAGCCTCTACACCTTTAAGATAAAACAGATTCGTGATTCGTTTCATACCGGTCTTATCCTGAGTTGCTGGCACTTTATCGCTCCCTTCCTGGGAATTGATATAGGGCAGATGTTGGGTGCCATAAAAATAAACCCTTCCTCTTGAATCGTTATAATCAAAAAATGGATTAGGCTCAACCTCATTAAAATTGCGCGAATTATCAGAAAAATCGAGAGTGTGCATAACCGTAAAACGAGGGATGAATTTCTGGAATTCTTCATCTTTCTCTTTTACTTTAATCCATTTGCCAAATTTATACTGGTGCGAGATTAGCGCAAAAGAGTTATTTGTTTCAGCACTTGTACCATTAAACCACACTGGAATGTTTTCAGGTTTTAAATCAGGATTTTCAATATCTGTGGGCAGCAACAACCCCCCGTTTTCCTGATTTGTCGATTTGTTCTTTCCGATCGAAAACCACAAATCATACCGGTCGATATTATAGCTGGCAAAAATATTTAATGAATTATCCTTTGCCTCCTGAGTAAGATATTTCCCCTGAGATGCTATGGAATTAAATGAGAATCCAACATTCAAAGCGGAGTTGATATTCTGAGTCTGAAACACGTGCAGCCACGACTCTCCCTTGGGTTTGTTATTAAACCATTGACCATATTCCAGCAGGGTAAAAGGTTTGGTTGTGTTATAAAAATGGATATCCTTTGGTAAGGTAATATAATCCTTATAATTCCGAAGAAATAAGAATTCATTTGAATCGAACGATCGCTGAAAATAATCATTGCTTTGAGTTGAACTTCCCAAATTACCTAAAGACTGAGCTGAAATTGAGTGCTTTAACGCGGGATTATAGTTGTGGAAATCGGAAAACACGGTATCCAGCCGACTATCCTTTAGTCGTGAATACCCGTCATGTAATTGAAAAACCTTCATTTTGAATACGATGGTATCCTTTGCGGCAGACGATTTACTTTTTCCTTTATTCATGGCGCCACCTCCTCCCTGGCTACGACCCTGACCGGAAGAATTACCACCCATTCTTGGACTTTGCCCAAAGGTTAGCGTGAAAGCAAATAATAGCGCAACAAAGGTTATAAATTTCAGCTGAATATTCATAGGGGGCAAAGATAGGAATTTCCCGCAACATGGTATAACGGTGATTTCAATGAAAGAGAGCATTGATTGAGATTTCAAATCGGGCCGGCAGATGCTATATATTAGAACAAATCTATTCAAATTTTAAAATTCAAATAGCAAGATAGAAGAAACTCGCGATATTTCCATTGCAATTAGAATTTTTCATTTTGAATTTGCAATTAGATCTCTCATTCCACTTTCTTAATGAATGACTTAAAACTTTGAGGAAACTGGATCCCATACATCTTTTCATACCCTTTGGTGAAGTAAGTATAATCGGAGAAAGCCTGATTATGGTTCTTCAATTTGATCATTGCTTCAATTTTCAATTTAAAGGCCTCCTCGTTTAGCGGATCTGATTTTAGAATAAGATCAGTTATCCGATAGATCGCATCAGGATCTTTATTTTTCTCAAAAGAATCGATCAGTAAAAACAGATAATCCAGTAATGAGCTTAAAAAGTGACTATTGAAGGTATCAAGCCAGGCAGTTCGCTCATCAGGAACAAAGATTCCCTGTGCCAGGACAAGGATAATTTTCTCGAATTCCTCACGGGTCAGAGGGTGAAACGCCCCTTTTATTTTTTTGTTTATAAAGGTATAATCACAAAAAACCTCATTGCTCATTTTAACAGTCCAGCTTCCATCGGCATGAATGAGCTGAACTCCAATGAGACCAGAGAGCAGATCCCTTAATTTTTTGATATTAACATTTCGGTTATTTTTAGCGCTTTCGGGTGAGTGATAGGTCCAGTGAATAGCGTTTAATTTCTCATTCGAAATTCCTTTATCTTCACTGCCAAGAAGGAGTACAGACAAAAAAATCTGTCTTAGCTTAGTCGGAAATTTCGAAGTAATATCCGAACCTTCAGCACTATAAACACGGAACTCACCAAACAGGTAAATTGCATTCCGTCGGGAAAGAACAACCTGTTTCTTAGTTGGGTACTCTATTCTGACAGGTACTTTTTCATTGACCAATGTCAGGAGCCTCCGATCATCTTCCAAACTCTCTTCTGCACTATGTAGTTCACGCAGTAATAAAATAAGGAGGTAAATAAACAGAAGTGAAATAGCTCCAACCACCCAAAATACTTTGGTAATCCAGTTCCCTGGATTTGATAAAACAGTGGTAAAGGTAATTGAGAGTTTTGAACGGTTTACGGGCGGATAGTTAAGTGTGAAAATCTTATAACTTGTAGAGTCTCCGGCAGCCGGAGACTTTACAACTGCAAATAACTCATGCGTCTTTCCGAAATAAGAGAGAGAAGCCTTAGAACGCTCCTCATCAAAATAAAAATGCATGGTATCACTCACTGCCGAATATTCGGGCTTTTCAAGTGAAATCCGGTAAAGTTTCAGATAGGTTCCGTTTAAGAATGGGGGAAATCCAAGCACATATAAGGCCGGAGTTTGCTCAGGGACCGTTATTGAGCCCATAGGTATAAAATTCTCAGTCACATTTTCGATATTCCATTTTTTTTCCAGCGTTGAATCATTAACGTTTAAACGATAAAGATCGTAGAGGCATTGCGGTCCCAGCTCCTGTTGCCCGGAATTATTCCCGTATCCACCAAATATGAGATACTCTCCAGGTTTATCCGTTTTTGTAATTGCGGCATACGAACGTGGCACCAACTTGTCGCCCCTCAACAAAACCTGTCGCCAGCTTTTATCGGTAAAGCTATATTTCATTAAAAAATCGAAATACCGGAAATTATGATATCCTCCAAGGGAGTAAGCCGCATCACTTTTTTCATTGATAAAAAATGTTGAATTCGCACTCTGACTAACCGGAGAACCCGATATGGCACGGCCCCATGTATTCAAATTTTCATCATAAACACTGACTTCATTGGGAACATTGCCAATACAATAAATTTTCCCGGCAGAATAATAAAAGGATTCCGATTTTAATCCTGAAGGTTTGACATTAGTTGCATATTGTGTTGTAATCGCTGAATTTACAATATCATAGGAGACGATTTTGTGCTTCCCCATAAACAGAATTCGGTTTTGTGCAGTATCAAAAGCAACGCCAGAGGATGATTCCATTTTCAGATCATCTTTTTTTGACCAGAAAAAATGATTGTTAATCAGCCAGACAGGATTATTTACCACTGCCGAAAGATTTCCTACCAGATCAGATGCCTTCTCGCCATCCGATTCATTGAGTAACCAGTTGTGGATGGATTTATTATTATAATCACTAAAACGGATATTCCGGATAGCCATTCTGGGGACGTCAGTGGTAGGGAAATAAATTGAACGATTAGCTCCAAAACAGACATTAAGCTTCCTGAATCCGGTCAAATCAACCATATCATCGCTCAATACCAGGTCGCCTAGTTTTACGTGAATCTGATTGTTTTTAATATCAAAGGTTAACATCAGATGAAGCCAATTATTCCTTACCAGATCCCTTTCGGATAGCGGAATATTAATCGATGTCGGCAGACCATTTACGACAAGCTTTAAAACTGCAAGGGTGCTGCTTTCGGGGATATATACCAGATCAATATTGTGATGCTCTTTATCAAATAACCGAAAAACATACCCAAATTGGTCACGCTGCCAGATCGCTAAATCAAATTCCAAATTAAGTTTGTTTCGGGCAATGAGCAACGAATTAGTCGTCAGATCGAGTGAGGTACGCAATTCTTTCGCATTCGGAGCTGCCGTAAATAGTAGTCCGGAATGTTCAAGATTCTGGGAATTGGATCTGTTTGAAAAGAAAACCAATAGGATCAGTCCCCAAAATATGTATGACTGATTCTTCATATTCGGCCCAATTAAATGTTAAAAAAGCTTAACTCTGGGTCCAAATATATAAAATTAATCGCTTATTAATCGATTAACTTTAGAATAATACATAAAAGTTATAATTTTTATAAGTTCAAAAGGCAAAATATAAGGCGCAAAAGACAAAAAAACCACCCTAGTCTTCGAGCCGGTCGTACCAATATAATTTGAGGATTACCGAGCTCACCAAAAATACCGCTATCGCTACAGACATCGAGATATATTCCCGAATAACCAGGTAAATAGGCATCACCAGCATCGACATTTGCCAGGCGATTCCTACGATTGAATTGATCATATCCCGTTTAAAATCATTGTTCTTTTTAAAACCCGGATTTTCAGCCACGACCTTTTTATAAAT
>CANJNY010000025.1 GCA_947475715.1 Prolixibacteraceae bacterium | reverse complement strand
TTTGGCGTTCTCATGTAAGAGCGTTACGTCCTGCAAAAGGTTATTATAATTTTTGATTACCCCTCTTTTTCCCTTTGATCTTCCATTTCCCCTGTAATCAAAAGAGAGTACAGAAATATTTCCGGATACCATTTTCGCAAACCATTCGTTATACCTTCGACAATGATCACCATGTCCATGCACAAATGCAATAACTGCATCAGGCTTTTCCATTACATTCCATAAAAGGGCGTAAAGGTCAAGTCCATCGAATGATTTCCAATGATATTCTGTTAATTCCATGAAAGGTTACTGAAGATTATTGAACAGAGATGCAAAGATAAGATCTAAATCATTTGTTCAGGTAACCGATATTTCGCATGATCCGTTTATAACCTGCGCGCTCGAAGGCTGTTTTTCTGAATCTCTGCCGGTAAGTGTCCGGCTCAAGCTCCGTCCAATCTGTTTTGTTCATCTCCAATAACCCTTTAATCGGTTCGAAATCAGTGCTTTTATTCGGCGTTATTACCCTGTTCCATGGGCAAACATCCTGACAAATATCGCATCCAAAGATGCGCCCTTCGAGTTTCGACCGGAAAGGTTCCGGAACTTCCTCCTTGTTTTCGATCGTATGATAGGCAATGCATTTTCGGGCATCCACAACACGGTCAGCCACGATAGCCTGAGTAGGGCAAGCATCAATGCAAAGGGTACAGGTTCCGCAATGATCACTGGTGAATGGAATATCGTAGTTGAGGGGTAAATCTATAATCAATTCACCAATAAATACATACGATCCAAAATATTTATTGATAAGCAGTGAGTGCTTCCCAATCCATCCCAGACCGGCGGCTTTGGCCAGCGACCTTTCCATTACCGGAGCCGAGTCTGTAAAGGCCCTTCCACTGCATGGGGAAATCTCTGATTGAATGTATATTAAAAGATCATTAAGTTTTTCTTTAACAACAAAATGGTAGTCCCGTCCATAGGCATATTTGGAAATAACCGGGGCTGATGGATCATTTTGGCCATGGGAAGGATAGTAATTAATCAGCACCGAGATTACTGATTTAGCCCCCTCTTCAAGCTTTGCGGGATCCAGGCGCTTTTCAAAATTGTTGGCCATATATCCCATATTACCGTTCATATTTTCTGATAGCCACCTTTGTAAATAGTCACGCTCCTCCTCGAGGGGCCTCGCTTCAGAAATCCCACACTCAGCAAAACCAAGCTCCAATGCCTTTTGCTTGATCAGAAGACTATGGTTTTTGATTTGCTCTGTCATCGACTAAGGGGGTTAAAGTGGAATATTAGTAATTAGTGGAAGTATATTGGAAACAAATAGGATACTAAATTAATTAATGATTAATACCACATAAAAAGTGCAAAGTGCAAAATTCAAAAACTAATTTTCAATTTGCATTTTGCACTTTCCTCTTTCCACTTTGCTTATTTAAAGTATTATCCTGACAGAGGTATTAATAAATCCGGGAAATATATCTACATAAATCCCAGCTCCAGCCTTGCCTCCTCAGACATCATCGACTTTTCCCATGCCGGTTCAAAGGTTATCTCCACGTTTACAGTTTCTACCCCTTCTACTTTCTTCGACATGTATTCGACATCGGCCAGAATCATATCGGCGGCAGGGCAGCCAGGAGCTGTTAAAGTCATTAAAATCTTAGCTTCATCACCTTCCATATCAACACTATAAATCAATCCAAGGTCGTAAATATTGACTGGAATTTCGGGGTCAAACACCTCTTTGAGGTTTTCTATAATTAAATCAATTCGCTGGTCCATCTTAATTGTTTTTTTTTGAAATTTTCTCGTATGCCAATGCGTAAAGTTTCATTTGTTTCACCATGGCCAAAAGTCCATTCGATCGGGTTGGTGAAAGGTGTTGCCTTAATCCTATTTCGTCGATAAACCGGGGTTCTGAGATCAGGATCTCATGTGGTGTGCGACCTGAATATATTTTGAGTAGCAATGCCACTAATCCTTTAACAATTAGTGCGTCACTTTCGGCTTCGAAGATGATTCTGCCATCTGTAAATTCCTGGTGCAGCCAAACTCTTGACTGGCAACCGCGAATCAGGTTGCTTTCAATTTTATATTTGGGATCGATAGGTGTCAGTTCATTCCCAAGGTCAATCAATAAACCGTATTTATCCATCCAGTCCTCAAATCCTGAAAAGTCTTCGATAATCTGCTCTTGTATTTCGTCAATCGTCATTTTGATTCTCAGTTATTAACTTTTAAAACATCCCTTTTAAGCGAATCAATGCCTTATAAAAGGTTTCGATCTCCTCTATTGTATTGTAAAAAGCAAAAGAGGCACGCACCATATTCTCAACGCCATAGTGATCCATCACAGGATCGGCGCATAATCTGCCGGTTCTAACTGCAATTCCCATCTGATCGAGCAAGGTTCCCAGATCAAATGGATGAATTCCTTCGATATTAAAACTGATAACACCTGCTTTATGAGGAGCTTCACCAAAAATTCGTAACCCTTCAATTTGTTTTAAACGGATAGTTGCCTCTGTAAGCAGATCATGTTCATAACTGCTGACCAGTGTACTATCCATGTTATTCAGATAATCTACCGCTGCTGCCAAACCGATGGCACCCACATAATTAGGGGTTCCTGCCTCAAATTTGTAAGGTATCTCATTAAAGGTGGTCTTTTCAAATTTTACGCGCTCGATCATCTCCCCTCCTCCAAAGAAAGGGGGGAGCCGGTCGAGCCACTTACGTTTCCCATAAAGCACCCCAATACCTGTTGGGCCATACATTTTGTGTCCCGAAAAAGCATAAAAATCGCAGTCAAGTGCCTGTACATCTATTTTAAAGTGGGGTGCACCCTGTGCTCCGTCAATTAATACCGGCACATTTTTCGAATGGGCTTTAGAGATAATTTCCGCGATAGGATTTACTGAACCCAATGCATTGGAAACATGCGTTATAGCTAGTATCCTGGTTTTTTCATTAATCAGATTATCGAGCTGATCATCTTGTAAGACCCCGTTATCCCCGAAAGGGAGAACCTTCAAGATTGCTCCCCGTCGCTGGCACATCATTTGCCATGGCACAATATTGGCATGATGTTCCATCTCGGTAACGATCACTTCATCTCCAGGCGATATAAAGGCATCACCAAATGCGTGTGCTACCAGGTTAATCGATTCTGTTGCACCATGGGTAAAGATTATTTCAGCCGTTTCTTCGGCATTCAAATAGCTGCGAAGTGTTTCCCTCCCATTCTCGTATGCCTCAGTAGTCTTATTGGCGAAGAAGTGAGTGGCACGATGGATATTTCCATTAATCCGTAGAGAAAATTCATTCATCCGGTCAATTACCTGAAGTGGACGCTGGCTTGTCGCAGCATTATCGAGATATATCAACGGCTTACCATTGACCTTTTGATCAAGAATCGGAAAATCTTTTCGTATTTTGGAAATATCCGGAATCATAATGTTGGTAATTGACAATTTTTATCTGATGCAGTCCAGTGCACAGGAATGGCATTTCGATACTTCGCCCCTTAACCGTTTATTTACAAGTTTATCTATCACATCTCGCAGCTTCTCAATCTTCACCTCGGCCAGTACTTCATGGGCGAAGGCGAACATGAGCATGAGTCGTGCCTCCTGCTCATTGATGCCCCTTGCCTGAAGATAGAAAAGTGCTTCGTCGTTGATCCGTCCTACCGTAGCACCATGTGAACATTTCACGTCGTCGTTGTCGATAACTAATTGCGGTTTTGTGTTCATCCTTGCCGCATTGGTTAACAAGACGTTGTTATTCCGCTGGTAAGCAGCTGTCTTGGAGGCATAGGGTAACACATGAATCCGGCCAGTGAAACCGCCTGTAGAACTATCGTCAAGGATGTTTTTGTAAAGCTGGTTACTATGACAGTTCGGTTTGATGTGCTCTATATTTGTATAATTATCAACGTGTTGATTTTTATCTGATAAGGCAAGACCGCAAATATTTGCCGATGCATGTTCGCCATCAAGCAAAACCTTCAGGTTATTGCGGATAATTCCTCCATGAAGCGTTATGGCACTTGTGACCAATTGTGAGCCACGCTCCTGACGAATATAAAGTCCTGACAGACTAGCCGTTTTATTATGTTGATTCTGAATACTGTAAATATCAATAACTGAATCTTCACCCATTTCGAATTCGGTGAGGTTGTTATTGATAAATTGCTGAGGCATAAGGGTATGATCACAGAACATCAGCTTAGCCTGGCTATTCTTCCCTGCAATGATCAGATTGCGCTGCGTTACATAAAGGTCATCTTCACTCCGAAGTACATTGATTAGTTGCAACGGTTTCTCAATATGGAGATTATCCGGAATATAAATGAATACCCCATCCTGAGCGAATAGCGTATTCATTGCTGTCAATGGATCGTCTTGAACAACAGCAAGTTGGCCGTAGTATTTTTGAACCAGATCGGCGTTTTCGACCATTGCCTTACGGAGGCTCTTAACGATCACTCCCTCAGGATAAATGGTGTTTTTATTACTCGCATCATCGTACCATCCGTTAACCACAAGAATCAGATGGGTATCGAATTCAGGAACGTCACAACTAAACACTTCACTGAGGTCAACCTCAAAATCATCGGGGGTAAACGACCTCCTGAAATTTTCGTTCTCAAAGAGTCTTGTGAGATCGGTATATTTGTAATTCTCGGTTCTGAACCCGGGAATTCCCATTCGTTGAAATGCAAGAAATGCCGGTTTACGTGCCTGATTCACCCAGGAAGGTAATCCCCCGGTGATGCCGGCCAGATTCGCGGCATATAGCTCGCTGATCCGTCGTACCGCACCTATTTTTTCTAGTACCTCTGCCATAATTATTCTCCCAGCTCCTTTTTGATCCAGTCGTAACCCTTCTCCTCCAGTTCAAAGGCCAGCTCTTTTCCGGCAGATTTTACGATCCGTCCTTCGTAGAGCACATGCACAAAGTCTGGCACAATATAGTCGAGTAAACGTTGATAGTGAGTTACCAGGATCGTTGCATTATTCTTGTTTTTCAGCATATTAACTCCGTTTGAAACAATCCGGAGGGCATCAATATCGAGACCGCTGTCGGTTTCATCGAGGATAGCCAAAGTGGGCTCAAGCATCGCCATCTGGAAAATTTCGTTTTTCTTCTTCTCGCCACCTGAAAATCCTTCGTTTACAGAGCGGTTTGTCAGTTGTGAGTCGATCTGAACCATCGCCTTTTTCTCTCTCAGCAGTTTAAGGAAGTCACCGGCTGAAAGCTCTTTTTCGTTGCGATATTTGCGGTGCTCATTGACTGCAGTTTTCAGAAAATTTACCATACTTACACCGGGTATCTCAACCGGGTACTGAAAACTCAGAAATAACCCCTCCTTAGCCCTGACATCGGGTGACATGTCAAAAATATCTTTTCCATTAAAAGTGATTGAACCATGGGTGACCTCAAAATTGGTATTCCCTGCAAGCACATTGGCCAGGGTACTTTTTCCTGAACCATTGGGTCCCATTATTGCGTGAACCTCACCTGCATTCACCGTGAGGTTTATGCCTCTAAGGATATCTTTTCCTTCTACTTTTGCGTATAAATCTTTAATTACGAGCATCTTCTAAAATTGTAATTTCATTTTTTATTTTTCATTCCTTCCTTGATTATCCCACACTGCCTTCAAGGCTGATCTGCAATAATTTCTGAGCTTCAACGGCAAACTCCATCGGAAGTTTATTAATCACTTCACGTGCATAACCGTTGACAATCATCCCAATTGCATCCTCGGTGGAGATCCCTCGCTGATTGCAATAAAAGATCTGGTCTTCACCGATTTTGGAAGTTGTAGCTTCGTGCTCGATGATCGAACTGCTATTCCCAACCTCAATATAGGGGAAGGTATGCGCTCCGCAGGTATCACCCAGCAAAAGTGAATCACATTGCGAATAATTTCGCGCATTCTCAGCTTTTGGGGCTACTCTGACCAAACCACGGTAGGAATTTGAACTGTGTCCGGCAGAAATTCCTTTCGAGACAATAGTACTTTTTGTATTTTTTCCGAGATGAATCATCTTGGTCCCTGTATCGGCTTGCTGGTAATTATTGGTTAGTGCTACTGAATTAAATTCAGCCACCGAATTATCGCCCATCAAAACGCAACTTGGATATTTCCAGGTTATTGCAGAGCCTGTTTCAACCTGGTTCCAGAATATTTTTGAGGAAACACCCTTGCAAATTCCCCGTTTGGTTACGAAATTGAAAATTCCACCCAAACCATTCTTGTCGCCGGGATACCAGTTTTGAACAGTGGAATATTTCACCTCGGCGCGATCGAGCGCAATGATTTCAACGACAGCTGCATGCAGCTGATTCTCGTCGCGCATTGGTGCGGTACACCCCTCCAGATAGGAGACATAGCTGTCATCATCTGCAATAACCAAAGTGCGTTCAAACTGACCGGTATTTTTGGCATTGATCCGGAAATAGGTGGAGAGCTCCATCGGGCAACGGGTTCCCTTGGGAATGTAGACAAATGATCCGTCAGAGAAAACAGCAGAGTTGAGCGCGGCAAAATAATTATCGTTGTATGGCACTGCCATTCCCAGGTATTTTTGAATCAGGTCGGGATGGTGTTTTACCGCCTCGCTGAACGAACAGAAGATAATCCCCCGTTCTGCCAGCGTCTCTTTAAACGTGGTTTTTACCGAAACACTATCGATTACTGCATCGACAGCAACCCCCGAAAGCATTTTCTGCTCCTCAAGTGGAATCCCCAGTTTTTCGAACGTGCGGAGCAGCTCCGGGTCGACTTCGTTGAGGCTTTCATATTTCGCCTGTTGTGTCGGTGCTGCATAAAATATAATTTCCTGGTAATCAATTACCGGAACTTTTAATTGGGCCCACTCGGGCATTTTCATGGTCAACCAACGACGGTAAGCTTTAAGACGAAATTCGAGCATAAATTCTGGCTCATCCTTTTTAGCAGATATAATTCTGATAACCTCTTCGTTTAAACCTTTGACAATTGTATCGGTTTCGATGTCAGAAACAAAACCAAATCTATAGTCGCGTTGGGTGACCTCATGTATTAATTTATTTTGGTCTTCCATGATAATTTCTAAGTTCAATAATATACCATTAACAAACAAACACGACATATTCCTACTGCGTGTTTAAATAGAATGGTTTTAAATTGCAAAGATACAAAATGAACACTACTTTTGAGGTTGCAAAATTTTAAATAATTTTTGATCCACTATGGCAAATACAACGCAAAGTAAAACAGAGCTTTCCGAGCTTGGTGAGTTCGGTTTAATCCGTCGTTTGACCGAAAATATCGTATTGAAAAATGACAGTACCATCAAAGGGGTTGGCGATGACTGCGCGGTGTTGGATTTTAAGAATAAGAAAATTGTAGTTACAACCGATTTACTCACCGAAGGAGTTCATTTTAACCTGATGTATGTCCCTTTAAAGCATTTGGGCTATAAGGCAGTAACGGTGAACCTGAGCGATGTTTATGCAATGAACGCAATACCGAGGCAAATAACTGTTTCGATTGCCGTCTCTTCCAAAATGTCGGTTGAAGCGATTGATGACCTTTATGACGGAATATACCTGGCCTGCGAACGATATGGTGTTGACCTTGTAGGCGGAGATACCACAACTTCTTTGACCGGACTTCTGATATCAGTAACAGCAATTGGAGAGGCCGACGAAGCGGACCTGGTCTATCGAAATGGTGCTAAAGATACTGATTTATTATGTGTTACAGGAGATCTGGGGGGAGCCTATATGGGGCTGCAGCTGCTTGAACGCGAAAATGAAGTGTTTAAAGTAGATTCCAAAATGGTACCCCAATTTAATGGGTATGATTATATCCTTGAGAGGCAGCTTAAACCGGAGGCCCGGAAAGATATCCCTTTAATATTTAAGGAGTTGGGCATTAAACCAACCTCAATGATTGATATTTCGGATGGTCTCTCCTCCGAAATCCTCCATTTATGTACTCAAAGTGAGGTGGGTTGCAGACTTTATGAAGATCGGCTACTCTTTGATAATCAAACTAAAAAGATGGCTGCCGAACTCAATATTAATCCGCTTGTAGCAGCGCTTAATGGGGGAGAGGATTATGAACTTCTTTTTACCCTTCCTGTTTCAGACATTGAAAAAATCCGCAACCACCCCGATATTTCGGTGATTGGTTATATCACCGACAAAAGTGAAGGGGTCAATCTGATTACCGCAGGTGTCGGTCAGGCAATTCCGATTCAGGCACAGGGGTGGAATCCGCTGAAAGAGTAACCCCCGGATTTAAAATAAACTGTCAATAGTTAGCGAATTTGATACGATATCATTTGAATAGGAGTTATTTACAATTCCAAAGGTCGTAATCATGGTAAGAAAAATATTTTTCCTTGTTTTGGTTATGTTTTTAAATATTTCGATTTTTTGTCTGAGCTTTTTGGCATATTCGCTATCAATTGTAAAATCGTTCTCTGAAAATTTTATTTCGCAAATGTTGATTGTGGAGTCTTTTCTATCTATCAGTAAATCAATTTGAACTCCTGTTTCAGTTGTATTTTTTGGAGCCGAATAATACCACGGTCCATAAAAGGTTTCTACCATCCCTATCCCAAGGGCATTTTTGATTTGCTGCAGATGTTTCATGCAGATCCCTTCAAAGGCATATCCCGCCCATGCATATCTTTGGGGATCACTTTGTCTTGAAAGCCAATACCCCTTTCCAGGATTATTCTTTCCAAGGGGTTGTATCCAGTCAAAATAGAAGAGTGTAAACTCATCTGTGATTCGGTAAATGGCATCATTCGATTTTTTCCCGAAAGGAATCCAGGAGGCAATAAATCCCGATTCTTCCAAATCATCCAATATTTGCGTGGCTGTGCCGCCGCTAGGGATTTTGGCTTCGGTTAAGAGCAGATTTCTGCTCATCCCTGAACGATGCTGTTTTAACGCGGTGATAATTTTAATATGCTGATCATTATGATCGAAAAGGGAGGAAAATAGTCTGTCAAATTCACTGCGTAAAATTCCATCTTTTGAAAAACATACCTGATCGATAATCTGCGCCGAAGAAAGACCCGGTTCTGCCTGTTTCAGATAGAACGGAACTCCTCCCATGGTCGTGTAAAGAGATATGATTTGATATCGTGTCAGGTGAACTCCCCGGGAATTCAAAAAGGACTCGGTTTCAGAAAGTGTAAATGGCATTAACCTGATTTGGCGAGTTAGCCTGTTATGGAGCCCCCCATTGGAGTTCACAATTTTTTGAATCATCCAGGAGGCGGCTGACCCACTAACTACCAGAATCAGATTGTTTTGTTTCGAACCAAAACTATTCCAAAAATGTTCCAGTGCGGCTAAAAAATTCGATTTTGGGGTGTTCAACCAGGGAAGTTCATCAATAAAAATTACTTTTTTACCCTTATTTTTACCCTTGCTCTTGTTTAGTGATTCTATAAAATAGGTCAGATGCGAAAATGCCTTAAACCAGGTATCGGGAGTCTCCGGCGGGATCCCCAAACCCATCGCAATTTTTAGCGACTGTGCGAAATTTTGAAGCTGTATTTTCAGCGATGTTTGGTGAACACCCACCATTTCAAAACAGATTGAATCTTCATAATATTCCCTGACCAGAAACGTTTTCCCAATTCTTCGACGGCCATATACCGCAATGAATTCTGGTTCTGCGGTATGAAGCGCTTTTTCTAATAATTCTGTTTCCCGCAATCTTCCGATAATCTTATCTTTTGCCATAAGCTGGATTTTGGCTTTGATTAATTTGTAATATATAGCCAAATATACAATTATTATTTATATATTGGCTAAATATAATTAAATATATTCAGCCATATTTAATTAAAATATTCTTATTTTGGCCATATATTGTATATTATAATTAGCCAAAAATCTAGTTGCAATAAAGTTCTTGATCGTTATTTTTTTACACAGTGTCCGAAAATGAACATTAAGGTGATAATAATCGTACACTTTTGAAAAACAGTTTAACCCTGGAATTCTATTATATTTATGGAATACAGGGTTATGATATAAATGGCACGAAAGTTGATGTTCGTTTCAATGATTCCGAAAATATTTAAAAACAGACTATTTGGCGTAACAATTTGAATATTTAAGCGTCTAATAGAATAGTTAGCGTAATAGTTATAGGAGCAATAAATGATAATAAACAAGAAAAATGATACAGATTGAAAATCTGCATAAGTCGTATGTGATGGGCCATAACAGTCTGCATGTATTAAAAGGGCTGGAACTGGGGATAGAGGAGGGTGAATTTGTATCCATCATGGGCTCTTCCGGCTCGGGGAAGTCGACTTTACTTAATATCCTGGGTATCCTTGACGATTATGACAAGGGTACCTATTATCTTGGAGGGAAGTTGATTCAGGGTTTGAATGAGACTAAGGCCGCCATGACCCGCAATAAGATGATTGGATTCATCTTTCAGTCATTTAATCTGATCTCGTTTAAAAATGCGATGGAGAATGTTGCATTACCCCTTTATTATCAGAAAGTAAGTCGCAAAAGGAGGAATCAGATTGCACTCGAATATCTCGACAGGCTGGGATTAAAAGATTGGGCTCACCATTTACCCAGCGAATTGTCGGGCGGCCAGAAGCAACGTGTTGCCATTGCACGTGCCTTAATCTCGCAACCTCAAATTATTCTTGCTGATGAACCTACAGGAGCGCTTGATTCTACGACCTCATTCGAAGTGATGGAAATTTTAAAGGAGATCAATGATCAGGGCAAGACCGTTATTATTGTTACTCATGAGCACGACATTGCTGCGATGACCAAGAAGATTATCAGACTCAAGGATGGTGTAATTGAGGAGGTGATTAAAAATGGAGAGTTGCAGTTATTTAAAGATCGCGTACGTACCGAATAAAACCTGAGCCATGTTTGATGTAGATGTTTGGCAGGAGATATTCTCCACCATTAAGAAAAATAAGTTAAGGACATTCCTCACAGGGTTCTCTGTGGCGTGGGGTATTTTTATGCTCATGATCCTTCTGGGATCGGGAAATGGTCTTCAAAACGGAGTAAAAGAGGAGTTCTCAAGCAATTCGATTAATATTATGTGGATGTGGACCGGCGATACTTCGATACCTTTCGAAGGGATGAAGGAGGGTCGTACCATAAAATTCAATAATGGCGATTATAGTTATCTAAAGGAAAAAGGGGAAAATATTGAGAATGTCTCTTCGCGTTATTATCTGCCGGGCACCATTATTTATACCTATAAAAATGAATATGGCTCGTTTGAAACCTCATCCTGTCACCCCTCCTTACTGGGAATGGAGAAAGTTAATATTGTTTCCGGTCGTTTTATCAATGATTTGGATTTGAATGATTTCCGAAAGGTTATAGTAATCGGTGACAATATCAAAAAGGCGCTTTTTAAGGAGGAAGATCCAATTGGAAAATATGTAAAATTGAATAATGTACCTTTTAAAGTTATTGGATTAACTTTTGATAAGGACCGACACAGCGAAAGAACTGCCTATATTCCGGTTTCTACTGCACAGCGGATCTTTAACGGAGCTGACAGGGTACACACCTTTGCTGTTACAACAAAAATGGTTTCCACAGCTGAAGAGGCTGAGGCGATTACTGATAAGGTAAGGGAAGGGCTGGCTGCCAGGCATAAATTTGATCCAAAGGATAAGAAGGCGATGGGATCTTTCAATATGCTTGCCCAATATATCCGCACAATGAAAATATTTCAGGCCATCAAAATCTTTGTGTGGATTATTGGAATCGGAACATTAATTGCCGGAATTGTTGGTGTGAGTAATATTATGCTTATCCTGGTTAAGGAGCGGACACGCGAAATTGGGATTCGTAAAGCGTTGGGAGCATCACCTGCCTCGGTAATCACTTTGGTACTCCTTGAATCTGTGCTCATTACCACCGTTGCAGGTTATGCCGGCTTATTGTTGGGAGTTGGAATAATGGAGGGGATAAATTACGGGCTTGAACAGGCCCTGGCGACCGGCGGCGGTGAAGGAATATTCTTCCGTAACCCTACCGTCGATTTTACCACAGCCATTACATCAATGATTATTTTGGTTGTTTCGGGTGCCCTGGCCGGTTATCTGCCTGCACGAAAGGCGGCAAATGTAAAACCAATCGAGGCATTACGCGACGAGTAGCGACGATCCTACGTGATCGTCGCCTGGATATCGTCGAATGTCCATGAATAAATTGCATTGCGGATGATCACGCAGGATCACCCGTATATGAATAAATTGCATTGCGGATGATCACGCAGGATCACCCGTATATGAATAAATTGCATTGCGGATGATCACGCAGGATCATCCGTACGTGAATAAATTGCATTGCGGATGATCACGCAGGATCATCCGTACGTGATCGTCGATTTATCATCGGATAAATCAGAATATAGAATCAATTTTTGTGTTAAAATTAGAAGTCATGTTTGATATCGACAGGTGGAATGAAATTTGGAATGCTCTGGCCAAAAATAAGGTCCGGAGCCTGCTCACCGCTTTTGGGGTATTCTGGGGCATCTTCATGCTTATTGTCATGGCAGGATCAGGCAAAGGTCTTCAAAACGGAGTCTCCGAAGGGATCGCAAAATTTGCAGCTAATTCAGCATTCTTTTGGGCAGAGCAGACCAGTGAACCTTACAAGGGATTTAAACGTGGACGGAATTGGCATATGGATTCCGAAGATCTTCAATATCTGAGAGATAAAATTCCTGAAATCGAATATATTACTCCTAAGAATTTTACCGGACGGTGGGGAAATGGTTCAAATGTGATTCGTGGGAAGAAGAATGGCTCTTTTAATGTTAAGGGTGATTATCCCGATTATGTCAAAATAGATCCGGCAACAGTCTTAAAAGGAAGGTGGATAAACGACCTGGATATCCGGGATAAACGAAAAGTTTGTGTGATCGGTGAGAAAGTATTCGAATCGTTGTTTGATCCGAAGGAAGATCCGCTTGGACAGTATCTTAAGATATCAGGGGTTTATTATCAGGTGGTTGGATTGATCAGAGCCGAAACGCAGATCAATATTAACGGCCGGACCGAGGAGTCAATTTCATTACCGTTTACCACCATGCTTCAGACCTATAATATGGGAAATCAGGTGCACTTTCTGGCTATCACCGCTAAAAAAGGGGTGCCGGTAAGTGTTGTTGAGGATAAAGTAAAGGAGTTTATTAAAAAGAAACATTCCATTGCTCCCACCGATATGCAGGCCTTAAACAGTGTTAATATTGAGAAGGAATTTAAACAGATGAGTGGTCTTTTTCTTGGAATTCAGATCCTTACCTGGATCGTTGGGATTGGGACATTGATGGCAGGGGTGATCGGAGTAAGCAATATAATGCTTGTGATAATTAAGGAACGGACCAAGGAGATTGGTGTGCAGCGGGCAATCGGTGCGACACCCCGTACAATTATCGGCCAGATCATGCTGGAGAGCGTTGTTCTGACTACCGTTGCCGGGTATATCGGATTATCGATGGGTGTGGGGCTGCTCGAATTGGTCAACCGGATCATTGAGAATGCACCTACCAAAAGTGGAGACCGCGCCTTCTTTGCACATCCGGAGGTAAGTCTTACAGTGGCTGTTTCAGCACTTATCATTTTGATTATCGCCGGGCTCTTTGCAGGGATGATTCCTGCATCACGGGCAATTCAGATTAAGCCAATTGATGCATTAAGAGAAGAATAATAGATAAACACTATAAATAATTGAATAATTAAGAGAGTTATGAAAAAGAGTAGCGGAAGTATATTCAAAAAGATTGCTAAGATTTTCGGGCTAACCCTGCTTTTGGCAGTATTCATAGGAACATTGGTCTTCCTTTATCAGAAATCGCAGCCTAAGCCTGATGTGTTTGAGATTCAGAAGGCTCAGGTAACCAATATTGTAAAGAAAACGGTGGCCACAGGTTCGGTTGTTCCCCGCAAGGAGATCGAAATTAAACCCCAGGTTTCGGGTATTGTTGAGGAGATCTTCATTCTTGCAGGACAGAAGATTAAGAAAGGGGATGTTATTGCACGGGTGAAAATTATCCCCGATATGGTTAATCTGAACAATGCCGAATCGCGGGTAAACCGGGCTAAACTAAACCTCGAAGATGCCCGCATCGACTTTGACAGGCAATCGTCTCTTTTTGGAAAACAGGTAATTTCAATCGGGGAGTTTCAGAAGGCTAAGCTTACATTTAACTCAGCCAAAGAGGAGGCTGAGTCTGCTGAAAATAATCTTGAACTGATCCGTAAAGGGGTTACCAAGAGTTCGGCGACCACGACCAATACCCTGATCCGCTCGACCATCGAAGGGATGGTTCTTGATGTTCCGGTGAAGGAGGGGTTCTCTGTTATTCAGGCCAACACTTTTAATGCCGGAACAACAATCGGTATTATTGCCGATATGAACGATATGATTTTTCAGGGTAAGGTTGATGAAACTGAAGTTGGAAAAATTAAAGAGGGGATGAATATTGAATTAACCATAGGTGCCATTGAGTCTGAAAAATTCAATGCTACGTTAAAATATATTGCCCCTAAAGGTTTGGTAGAGAATGGAGCGATCCAGTTTGATATCAAGGCCGATGTTAAGCTTAAAGAGAATCAGTTTATCCGTTCAGGCTACAGTGCCAATGCCAATATTGTCCTTGAAAAACGCGACAGTGTTCTATCCATCCCCGAAGGATTGCTAAAGTTTGAAAAAGATTCCGCATTTGTTGAGGTGGAGGGGCTTCCGCAGAAATTTGAAAAGAAGTATGTTAAGACAGGTATCTCTGACGGGATTAATATTGAAATCCTCTCAGGGATCAATAAAGCAGATCGGTTAAAAGGGTTGCTTGTAGATCCGAAAAAGAAAGCTCCTGAAAAAAAATCGTAAAAACTTAGAATAACATTCAAACGTTTAATAATTTAGCAGATCTGCAGAAAATCTAAAATTTCAACTATGATACGGACTTTATTTACAGTCATCATTTTACTCTTCGGTATAGAGCTGACCTCTCAGGCGCAGGATATTTGGAGCCTTGAGAAATGCGTCAACTATGCGCTGACAAACAATATTAAAATCAAACAGGGGGTAATCTCGACCCAATATCAACAGAATCAATTGACGCAATCCAGGAATTCCCGGTTGCCAAATCTTAGTGGACAGACTTCTCAAAATTTGAATTTTGGTCGTTCACTCACCTATGATAATACCTATAAGGATATCAACTCATCGGAGACCGATTTTGGATTAAGTACGAATGCTCCGGTATTCAATGGATTTCAGATTAGCAACAGCATCGAAAAGCTTAAACTTGACTTAATGGCCAGCGTTGAGGATTTATCCAAGGCTAAAAGTGATATCTCGGTGAATATTGCCTCAACCTATCTGGAGATTTTATTTGATAAGGAGTTGGTTAAAGTGGCAGAAAATCAGCTTCAGATTACGCGTCAGCAGATTAAGCAAATCGGCGAAAAAGTGGAGGCAGGAAGTCTTGCAAGAGGGAGTCTCCTTGAGATTGAGGCACAGGCTGCGGGTGAAGATCTGAATCTTGTCAATGCCAAAAATCAATTGCAACTGGCCAAGCTTAAACTTGTCCAATTGCTAGAACTTGAAATGAACGATAAATTTGATATCGAAGTTCCTCTTCTTCCTGAAATTTCAGCACAGGCTTCAGTTGTGGCTGCAACCGATGTATATAACACTGCAGTTCAGTTTAGGCCTGAGATTAAAGGGGCTGATCTCCGTTTTCAAAGCTCAAAATTTCAACTGCGAATGGCTCAGGGAACCCTTTATCCTTCAATTAGTTTGTATGCTAATCTCTTCGATTCGTATAATAATAAGTATACCGATATTAATGGTAAAAGTATTGCATTTGCGAGTCAGTTGAGGAATAATCAACGCAAAGGTGTTGGATTACAAATGAATATTCCAATCTTTACCCGTTTTCAAAATAAACTTCAGATCGATAACGCCCGGCTGCAGGTGCTGAATACCGAACTGGAACTTGAAAGCGCTAAAAAATTGCTGCGATCAGATATCGAGACTGCGCAGACCAATGCCATAGCTGCGATGAACAGGTTTAGCTCGAATCAAAAGGCGGTCTCTTCTATGCGGGAGGCCTTCCGGTATTCGGAGGAGAAATTCAGTGTGGGGCTGGTCAATGCAGTAGAGTATAATACCGCAAAAACAAAGCTGGCAAAATCGGAATCTGACCTGCTTCAGGCGAAATATGAGTTTATTTTCAGGACCAAGCTCCTTGATTTATATCGGGGTTTACCATTGACGTTGTAATTTATTTAGAACATTTTTGTATTTTGCTGTGTTTGTAATAGACCCCGAAGGTTTTCAAAACCTTCGGGGTCTTATCGTTTAAAATTTATATATGGAAAATACATTCGATAGTTTTAATGCAGTTACCCTTCAGGGGAAGAAGATGAGCATGGCTGACTTGAGCGGTAAAGTAGTTGTCGTTGTCAATACAGCCAGCAAATGTGGATTTACACCTCAGTATGAAGGGTTGGAAGAGTTGAATCGAAAATATGGCGCTAAGGGATTGGTGATTTGTGGGTTCCCCTGTAACCAGTTCGGAAAGCAGGAGCCCGGTGATTCAAAACAGATTTCCGAAGGGTGCCTGATCAATTACGGAGTCAGTTTTCAGATGTTTGAGAAGATTGAAGTAAATGGAAAGGGGGCACATCCGTTGTTTGTATACCTCAAAAAACAATTACCCGGATTTTTGGGGGGACGGATTAAATGGAATTTCACCAAGTTTGTGATTGATCGTGCAGGGAATCCGGTTGTCCGTTTTTCCCCAATGACCACTCCGAAACAGATGGAGAAAATACTGGTAAAATTGCTTTAATTCGCTATTAGTGAGGGCTTCACTCGCGGTGAAGCCCTCACGCTACTATTGATTACAATTTAACAAACTCCACCCTGCGGTTAAGTGCCTTATTTGCAGGAGTATCATTAGGGGCAACCGGTTGTGATTCACCCTTCCCGTCGGTTTCAAACCGGGCTGCATCGACATTAAAATTTTGCGACAGTTCATTCATAACCGACTCGGCTCTGCGTTTTGATAAATCCATGTTTTTGGCATCATCCCCATCTGAATCGGTAAATCCTGAAATTCTTACCCGTACGCCGGGGTTCTCATTCAGTGCCGCTGCAATCTCTTTGAGTGTTCCATAAGATTCGGGCTTCACGATATCTTTGTTCACATCAAAATAGATTCCATAGGTGACCAGCTTCCCTTCGGTTATCAATTTATTTCGGGTGTCCGGTAATCCTGAAGCCACCCTGAAATTGGTAATAAAGGGTTTGCTGTCTGCAAGTTCAAAGCGAACAATATTATATTTGAATCCCAAAGGTAAAATCCGGGGAGAATCGGCTACTTTTTTCTCGTTTACATAAACGCGGATGCGCTGTTTCTGTATCCAGTAGGAATAGTGGACTTTTTCACCTGGTTTAATCTCAAATTCACTGCTCTGCCCGTTCATTGTATATGCCCCATCAGCGTAGGCTGACAAATCAATGGAGGTCGGAGCTATCGCGGTTTTAACTCCGGCAACACCCGGAATCGCACCACCTTCACCTGGATCCTTGATATTCCCGGAAACCAGAAATAACCCGACATTAAACGACTCGCCCTCCTGAATATTCAGGATCATATCAAATTCGATGGTGAAATTCTCGGTAGTGATTAAATCCTGTTCCGGATAGTAGCAACCAGCGGCAGTCATATTGAGCCATTTGCCCGGATAATTATTCAGAGTTACTACCTCACCTGAACCATTTGAGAACCACAGAGCGGGAAAATCACCTGCGTTTTCCTGGTTAAAATCATCGTAAAAAATGATTTTACTCCCTGGTACGAAGTCAAATTTTGAATAGACTGCCAAAGTTGGCTTTTCATCGGGAGCAGGTTTGGTGTCCGCTACCGTTTCCTGAGTTTGATTCTCTGGTTCACTTGTTGGTACGGCCTCCACAGCCGGTTCCGGATTGCTTTTCTTCTTTTTGAACAGCCCTTTAACACCATTTTCAACGGCATTCAGACCTCCGGTTGTCTGATCTTTTACCACTCTCTTCACATCAATCTGCCCCTTCAGATTAATAAATACCGCACAAAAAAGAATCATCAATAAAATCTGAGTCGTTTTCATATTGTTTGAATTTATGTAGGTTAAATTTACAAAATTCAGTCCTGAAAATTGGTGAATATGTAGATATTTTATCTTTGGTTTAGTTGTATTAAACAATTTTGTTTTCCTACCCGTTTAATGAGTTAAAGTGATCAGGAGATAATGGGGTATCAACTCATTTATAAAAATCATCTTAAAGTTAAAATATTTATGATAAAACGACAATATATTCGGATGAAAATCATTTTTTTCATCGTTAGCCTTGTTTTTATTTTCGCAATGATTGTTTTTTCGGGTTGCTCTAAAAGCGAGTCAATAATAGTTGTATCTCCACCAACGCCGTTGCCTCCGGTTATTATTACCGATACTCTGGTTATTAAATACCTTGCTCTGGGCGATTCGTATACAATCGGTGAAGGGGTTAGTGCTCCTGAGCGTTATCCTTCTCAGGCTGCAGTTTTGCTCAGGCAGAAAGGCATTTTTTTCGGCTCTGTGGAGTATATTGCCCAGACAGGATGGACAACAACTAATCTGGCAGCTGCCATTGCCTCTAAAAATTTAACCAATACGTATGATATTGTTACCTTACTAATTGGCGTAAATGACCAGTACCAAAAGAATGATACTACAGGTTATCGGGCTAAATTTACAAATTTGCTTGAGACCTCCATTCGGCTGGCAGCCAATAAAAAATCAAGGGTTATTGTGTTGTCGATTCCTGATTATGGCATCACCCCTTTTGGTGCGGGTTGGCCGAAAGTGGGTATTCAGATCGATCAGTTTAATGAAATTAATAAATCTGTAACCAATGAGTATAAAGTGGCTTATCTGGATATCACAGTTATCAGTCGCAGGGCAGCGAATAATTCAGGTTTAATTCTTGGTTATGGCCCCCATTTTACCGGAGCAGAATATGGTTTGTGGGCTGTACCACTTGCTGATTTAATCGCTAAGGCATTGAAATAAGATTTATCTTAATTGAGGGCTTCACTTGGATTGAAGCTTAAAATAATAGTTTTCATAAAGTGAAGCCCTCAATAGTATTTTCTGTTATTTTCCTTGATTAAAATTCATCTGCCTGAGGGTATATCCCTTGACACCAATATTGTAGCTAAAATTAGGATTGATCTCTTTGGCCTCAGATCTCATGGTTAGGTTGCCTTTTTCATCATAAGCCTCATTACCAAGAATAATTCCACCCTCAAATTCCGAATTTCCGTAATAGGCCTCCATCCCTGTTCTTGACCAGCCACGTTTATCAATCTTCAGATTGATATCTTTGGTGAAATAAAGCTTTCCGGATGATTTGTTATCTGCATCGGTATATGTATATTCTTCGCATTTATAACCTGCTATCATTTTGGTTTTGCCGCTCTTCTTTAAATCAGCCGGTTTGAAATTGTGATCCTGTTTTCCGTCCGGTTTATTCTTCTCATCGGGGATAGCCGATATCATCCCCATTTTCGTTCCCCCCAGATCGGTAAGGATAATAAAGCATTTGTTTTCTCCATCCATCACCATTGACGAATTTAACGGCGCCGACTCCCCATCCTTGTTTGTGAACGATTTGGTCTCCATCCCCACACTGGGTGAATTTCCACTGAAATACATATAGAGATCCATCTTCATAGTCTCCTTTTTATCAAAAGTCTCCATAACCATGTAAAGTCTGGAGGAAAAACTATATTCGTCCTTGTATTTTAAATCAACCTTGCCTCCCAGAAACCTTGAGAAATCAAGTCCCTCCTGTCCGGATTTATCCTGAGCATCATTTTCTTTTTTCACTTTATCCCCTTGTGCATTGGATTCTTTCTCTGGAACAGCTCCTTCAACTTGCGCTGAAGAATCTACAGTACTCGTAGTCTCATTTACTTTTTCATGCTTAGCCAAATTAAGCGCTTTTGCAGCTTTATTCTTTATGAAATTCCCAAGTTGGGCATTTGACTCAATCGGTCCAATACTAACAAAAGCAAGAAATAGAATAAATAGTCTCTTTTTCATATTCCTGAATATTTAAATTGGTAGGTATAAAAATAGCAAAATATATAGCAAAATACAAAAAAATGATATAACGAAAACTTTTATCGCATTTAATTGTTAGTGACCTACAACACCACATGACTATTGTATATTCGCTAACCCCATTTTAGTAACAATCTTTGTTTTATGCATTTTATGATGTCTAAAAAAATAATCTCAATTTTAGTCCTGTTAGTACTAGGAATTGTCTTTACTATTAGCCTGATTCCCGATTCAAGGATTGATTATAGCGCTCAGGTCAAACCAATCTTCAACAAAAAATGTATAACCTGTCATGGAGGGGTGAAACAACAGGGGGGATTCAGCCTTTTATTCCGCGATGAAGCTCTTGCGAATACAAAATCGGGAAAGCCGGCAATCATCCCGGGGAAACCCGGTGAAAGTGAATTGATCAGAAGACTCACAGCAACCGATCCTGACGAACGGATGCCATACAAACATCCTGCTCTTTCAAAGGAAGAGATCAAAATTTTAAAACAATGGGTTAAAGAGGGGGCAGTGTGGGGAGAACACTGGTCTTATGTGCCTGTAAAACAGGAGAAGGTTCCTGATTACCGAGATAAATGGATCAGCAATGATGTAGACCAGTTTATTTATCAAAAACTTAAAGAAGAGCATTTGTCACCCACTGTTGAGGCTGAGAAAGCTATTCTGCTTCGAAGAGTAAGCCTCGATCTGACCGGCATGCCTGCATCAGCTTCTTTTGCCACCGCTTTTTTGAAAGATAGTTCGCATAAAGCTTATGAGAATTTAGTAGATAGCTTGCTTGGATCATCACGTTATGGTGAACGCTGGACTTCGCTTTGGCTCGATCTGGCCAGGTATGCCGATACCAAAGGGTATGAAAAAGATGGGAGCCGCACAATCTGGAAATACCGCGACTGGCTGATTCGGGCGTTCAATGCTGACAAACCCTACAATGATTTTCTTATGGAACAGCTTGCGGGTGACCTTATGCCTGACCCGGATGATGCCAAATATATTGCCACCTCGTTCCATCGCAATACAATGACCAACGATGAGGGGGGGACCGACAACGAAGAGTTCAGAACCGCTGCAGTACTCGACCGAACCAATACAACCTGGGGCGCCCTGATGGGAACCACCTTTAATTGCGTGCAATGTCACAGCCATCCTTACGATCCGTTTAAACATGACGAGTATTATAAATTCATGGCCTTTTTCAACAATAGCCGTGATGAAGACCATGATCTTGAATATCCGTTGCTGCGTCACTATATTCCGGCCGACAGTTTAAAATTGAACCAACTTGTCGACTGGCTAACAAAAAATGTTTCTCCTGAGGTTGGTAAAAACTATTATACCTTTTTAAAAACCTGGCAACCAACCATAAACGCCCTTCAATGCGACGATTATTTAAATGGTGCGATGCTGGGCTGTAACGCCGGATTACGAAACCAGGGAAGTTGCCGCTTAAAGAATGTGAATCTTAATCAAAAGGATCAGCTTATTTTGCGATACTATACCAGTTTAAATAATGGCAAATGTTTAATTTATCTGGATAGCCTGAAGGGACAATTGTTAAAAACGATACCGTTGATATACCATAAAACAGGGGGTTCATGGGAAATTGTGACTATTGATTTGCCCCCTGTAAGTGGAAAACATGCAATCTATTTTAAATATTCCAATTCAACACTAAAGAGTTTTGACGAGACCGGAATCCAGATTGACTGGCTATCGTTTGGGGGAAAATTTCCGGGGAAAGGGAAAGCCGGATTTGAATTGGCGCTAAAATCCTTCAATGAGCTGATGGAAGCCCCGGTTGAGTCAATTCCGGTGATGGTTGAAAATAATACGGATCAATACAGAAAAACCCATGTTTTTGTACGGGGAAACCGTTCCGTTGAGGGGCCGGAGGTCACACCTGATGTCCCTCATATTCTGAATCCTATGCCCGAAAATGCCCCCAGGAACAGACTGGGAATGGCGATGTGGCTTACCGATCCGAAGAATCCCCTCGTTGCACGCACCATGGTGAACCGCCTTTGGGAACAGCTGTTCGGATATGGCCTTGCCGAAACGCTGGAGGATCTTGGATCACAAGGTATTGCCCCAACCCATCGCGAGCTTCTTGATCATCTTTCGTGGCAATTTATGCACGATTACAACTGGAGTCTGAAAAAGGTGCTCAAAGAGATGGTGATGTCAGCCACTTACCGGCAGGATTCAAAGGTAACCGCAGAGCTGCTCAAAAAAGATCCGAACAATAGGCTCTATGCACGGGGCCCACGTGTGAGATTGTCTTCAGAGCAGATTCGCGATCAGGGCTTGTCGGTTAGTAATGTGCTGAGCAGTAAGATGTACGGCAAGAGTGTAATGCCTTTTCAGCCGGAGGGGATCTGGCGGTCACCTTACAGTGGGGATATTTGGAAAATCAGTGACGGTGAGGATCAGTTCCGACGGGCTGTTTACACCTACTGGAAAAGGACCGCCCCCTATCCCTCGATGATGACTTTTGACGGTGGAGCCCGGGAGGTTTGCATCACACGGCGTATCAGAACCAATACCCCGCTGCAGGCATTAACCACACTCAACGATTCAACCTATCTTGTGATGGCCAGGTATTTTGCCTCCCGCATGAATGAACTTGGCGGAAGTGAGGTCAACAAAAAAATTGCCAAAGGGTACGAACTGATGATGTATAAACCTATCTCTGAAGGGAGACTCAATGCATTGAAAGATCTTTACGATAAATCATACGCTAAATTTAAAAGTGATTCAAACGGGAGCGCCCAGATGACAGGGCTGAAGGAAAAATCAAATCCAGAATCGGCCTCTCTGGTTATGGTCGCGAGTGCTTTATTGAATATGGATGAGTGGCTGAATAAAAACTAATGATGATGAGCGATAAACAAAATCAACGATTATTAAAGGAAGCTGAGCATGCAGTTTTGCAGCAATATACACGTCGTCATTTTTTGAAAGACGGAGCAATGGGTTTTGGAGCGTTGGCGTTAGGCTCTTTACTGGGTGGTTGTTTTGGTAAATCTTCGGCTTCATCTCAGACGCTGTTCGATGCTTCTAATCCTCTGGTTTCAAGGCCCCCCTTGTTTCCTGGAAAGGCGAAATCGGTGATTTATATCCACATGGCAGGTGCCCCGTCACAACTTGAGTTGTTCAGCTATAAGCCTGAACTCGCAAAATTGGACGGGCTCGATTGCCCTCAGTCACTCCTGGAAGGGAAAAAATTTGCATTCATCAGGGGGGTCCCTAAAATGCTCGGACCACAGGCTGTTTTCCGTCAACGCGGAAATAGCGGATTATGGTTGTCGGATAACCTTCCTCACCTGGCTACCGTTGCCGATGAAATTGCGATGCTCAATGCCGTCACCACCGATCAGTTCAACCATGCGCCGGCACAGTTGCTTATGCACACCGGTTCTGCCCGGTTGGGCAGGCCCAGCATCGGGGCATGGGTGACCTATGGGATGGGGACCGAAAATAAGAATCTCCCCGGTTTTGTGGTGTTAACCTCCGGGGGTAACAACCCCGATGCCGGAAAGAGTGTCTGGGGAAGCGGCTTTTTACCGAGTGTCTACCAGGGGGTTCAGTGCCGAAGTGAAGGTGATCCGGTATTGTTTATCAAGGATCCTTCAGGAATGGACCGCGACCTGAGGAAGGCCTCCATCGATGCGATAAATAAAGTAAATCATGAACAATATACTGAATATAACGATCCTGAAATCCTGTCCCGCATATCGCAGTATGAAATGGCCTATAAGATGCAGATTTCGGTTCCCGATGTGATGAATATCAATGATGAACCGCAATATATTCATGAGATGTACGGAACCCAACCCGGTAAGACGAGTTTTGCAAACAATGTATTGCTTGCCCGCAAACTTGTTGAAAAGGGGGTCCGCTTTGTACAGCTTTTCGACTGGGGATGGGATACCCATGGCGATTCAGCGGGGAATGCTGTCGACATTGGCCTTGTAAATAAATGTGCGAAGGTTGACCGACCGATTACCGCATTGATTCTTGATCTCAAACAACGCGGTCTGCTTGATGAGACGCTCGTGATCTGGGGGCAGGAATTTGGCAGAACCCCGATGCAGGAGAACCGCGAAGGGAAGAAGATGCCTTTCAAGGGGAGGGACCATCACTCGGCGGCATTCAACATGTGGATGGCCGGTGGCGGAATCAAAGGGGGTACTTCGTATGGCGAAACCGATGAGATCGGATATAATATCGTTAGCGGAAAAACTGAAGCATACGATATTCAGGCAACAATATTGAATCAGCTGGGCTTTGATCATGAGAAACTGACCTACGAGTCACAGGGGCGAAACTTTCGGTTGACTGACTTAAGCGGAAAAGTAATTACAGATATTCTGGCATAAAATCGGATCTAAAATACTATGAAACAAGACAGAAGAGATTTTCTTTTAACAGCGGCAACAGCATCAGCGGCAATGCTTTTACCCTCGTCGGAGGCATTTTCATTACCGAAGGGACCTGCTTCTACATCGGCTAAAAATTACGAACTTCAGATTATGGCAACCAACTGGGGTTTCGAGGGATCGATGGAGCAGTTTTGTGCCAAAGCAAAGAAGGAGGGGTATGATGGGGTGGAGTTATGGTGGCCCAACGATAAAAGTGGGCAGAACGAAATGTTTGCAGCATTAAAAAAGTATGAACTCTCGGTTGGCTTTTTATGCGGGGGATCTCAGTCAAATGCTCAGGAACACCTCGAATCGTTTCAGAAAATGATTGATGCTGCCGCACGTCAGAATATCCAGCGACCTTTATACATTAACAACCATTCCGGGAGGGATCATTTTTCGTTTGAGCAGAATGCGAAATTTATTGATCACACCACATCCCTCTCAAAAGAGACGGGAATATTAATTATGCACGAGACCCATCGCGGCAGGATGTTGTTTGCGGCACATATTGCCGGAAATTTTATCGCAAAACATCCCGATTTAAGGCTAACCCTGGATATCTCCCATTGGTGTAATGTGCACGAAAGTCTTCTGTCCGATCAGAAGGAAACCGTCGCATTGGCCCTTGAACGAACCGATCATATCCATGCACGGATAGGGCATCCCGAAGGTCCGCAAGTCAATGATCCCCGTGCACCCGAATGGGAACCTGTTGTAAAGCAACATTTCGAATGGTGGGATAAGGTGGTGGCCCGAAAGAAGGAAAAGGGTGAGCGGATGACCTTTCTTGCCGAATTTGGACCGGCAGATTATATGCCTACACTTCCCTATACCAGACAACCATTGGGAGACCAGTGGGCCATCAATGTTCATATGATGCACTTACTTAGAAAACGATACTCATGATTATCAGGATCATTTTATCATTTAATGTTACTGAATTTATAGGAAGGTTTCACCCGGTACTGGTTCATATGCCTGTCGGGATTTTAATGCTGGCCGCGATATTTATCTGGCTGGCAAAAAGTGAACGGTTTGAATCTTTAAGAAGCGCGATCAGTATCTCGTTGTTCCTGGGAATGTTAAGTGCCATAGCCTCCTGTGTCACGGGATTTCTTTTGTCGAAAACCGATAGCTATGAGGAAGCCCTCCTTTTTAAACATCAATGGTTTGCCATTGCCACGGCTTTAATCTCCCTTGTAATTTATTATTTGCATCTGAAAAACAGGGAGACCAAATGGGTTGCGGCAGTAATGGTTATATTTGTGATGATCACCGGTCACCTTGGAGGTTCGATTACACATGGTTCAGATTTTCTAACTAAAGCATTCTCCTCATCTGGCAATAGCGGAAATAGTAAATCAATTCCTAATGTACAGGAGACAAATGCATTTAGCACGGTAATTAAGCCATTGCTTGATGCAAAATGTATCGCCTGTCATGGCCCGAATAAACAAAAAGGGAAGCTTCGGTTCGATGAACCCGGATTTATTTCAAAGGGTGGTGAAGATGGTTCAGTTATCGTTGCCGGCAATGCCGCTGAAAGTGCGATGATTAAAAGGATCCTGCTTCCTAAAGATAATAAGGATCACATGCCACCCACGGAGAAACCTCAGCTGAGTAAACAAGATATCGAATTGCTCCAATGGTGGATAACTACCGGTGCAAAGTATGACCTTAAAGTGAAGGAGCTGCCGCAAACAGATCATATCAAATCAATCCTTAACTCGCTGGAATCCGGAAAAACGGATGAACAAGTTGTTATCTCCTACTTTCCCGAACAAACTGTTGGTAAAGCGCCGGAAGTCGCTGTTCAGCAATTACGCGACAGGGGTATTGCAATTGTACCTATTGCACAAAACAGCAACTACCTGTCGGCAAATTTCGTGGCTGTTGAATCGTTTACAGGAAAGGATCTGCAGCTGCTTGAGCCTGTTAAAAAACAGCTAATATGGCTAAAACTCGGAAATATGGGTTTAACCGATGTAGACCTCGAAGCAGTCGGAAAGCTTCCTAATCTGCGGATGCTTTTTCTTCAAAATACAAAAATAACGGACCAGGGTTTACCGCAATTAAGTAATCTTTCAGAGCTGCAGTATCTAAATCTGGGTGGGACTAAGGTTACATCCAAAGGGGTCGGGCAACTGAAAGGGCTCAAAAATCTGCGCCAGCTTTATCTTTTTCAGACAGCTATAACCGGTGATGATCTGGATAAACTGCGGCAACTATTTTCAAATACCATTATTGATGCCGGAGGTTATGAGGTTCCGAAGCTGGTTAGCGATACAACGGTTCTGAAGGCGCCGATCGGTAAATAAAAAAGGGTTTGCCACCAAAGCACCAAATGGCACCAAATTAAAATTAAGGTAATTCTTGTCAAATGATTTTTATTCTTAAAAAACCGGTTCGTCTGGTCACCATATTTGCAGGGTTGATACTGCTTGGCTGCTCCCCGAAACTTCCTCCGGAGGTTGCGGCCGCATATGATAACCTTCCTGATAAGCTCGATTATAACCTTCATGTAAAACCTGTTTTATCCGATAAATGTTTCTCGTGTCACGGACCGGACAAGGCCAAACAAAAGGCCGGATTGCGGCTCGATATTCAATCGTTTGCTTATGGTCCGCTTCCGGAAAGCCCCGGGAAGGTGGCCATCGATCCGGGGAGTCTTAATGGCAGTGAATTTTTTCACCGGATCATCTCTGAAGATCCCACTTACACGATGCCTTCCGCAAAGTCGCATCTGTCACTTTCGCCCAAAGAAAAGGCGATCCTGATCAAATGGATTGAGCAGGGGGCCAAATACAAGCCTCACTGGGCATTTGTAAAACCTGAAAAACCACGCGTTCCATCCGTAAAACTTGACGAGTTGGCAGTGAATGAGGTGGATCATTTTATTGCCCGTACGCTCGAAATTGAAAAGATGGCCCCTTCAAAAGAGGCTTCCAAAGAGTTGTTGCTGAGGAGAGTCTCGTTAGACCTGACGGGCCTGCCACCGACGTTGGCAGAAATTGATCTCTTTAAGAAGGATAATTCGCCGAAAGCTTATGAAAACGTTGTAGACAGGCTGCTTGCATCATCCAGTTTTGGCGAAAAAATGGCTGTGGATTGGCTCGACCTTGCCCGTTTTGCCGACTCCTACGGATATACTGTTGACCGGTTGCGGGATATGTCCCCCTACCGCGACTGGGTGATTGAAGCATTTAATAAAAATCTCCCCTATGATCAGTTTATTCAGTGGCAGCTCGCCGGTGACCTGATGCCAAATCCAACAAAAGAGATGGTTATTGCTACCGCTTTTAACCGCCTGCATCAGCAAAACATGGAGGGTGGAATTATCGAGGAGGAGTTTCAGACTGAATATGTGATCGACCGCCTCAATACAACGGGTGTGGCCCTGATGGGACTTCCGGTGGGATGTGCCAAGTGTCATGACCACAAATTTGATCCCATATCACAAAAAAATTATTACGAGATGTTTGCCTTTTTTAACCGGGTGAAGGAGGCAGGGCAGATTTCATGGGATGATGCCACCCCGTCTCCTACAATTATGCTCCCCTCACCGGCACAGGAAAAAGCGATCGGGAATATTAAAAGTGAGATTACCCATCAGGAGGAGACCATTCAACAAACTGTGAAAAATTCTGCTGCTGGTTTTCAGGCCTGGCTTCAGGCTAAAAAATATAAGCAACTCGAAAAAGAGAAAATCCCTCAGGCCGGACTGCAGGCTCAGTTTACTTTTGATAACGGATCGTTGAAAAATGCAATAAATCCAAAGCAAAAGGCCGCGATGAAACGGGGTATGGGCGGTGAGGCAGGAGACAAAGAGGTCTTTGAAACAAGGGGTACCGGCAAGGCATTGGCGCTGAAAGGAGATGAGTGGCTTGATGTAAATCCGGTGGGTGTGTTCCGGAAGTCTGATCCGTTTAGTATCAGCATTAGCCTGCTTATCCCAAAAGATTTTAAAGAGGGGGTGATCTTTCATAAGTGTATTGCCGAACGGTTATATAATTTCCGCGGGTATCACCTCTACCTGAAAGACGACCGTTTAACCCTGAACCTTTCACATGCGGCACCTTCAAATGCAATATCAAAAATTACACAGCAGCCGGTTCCCCGGAATCAGTGGATTCAGCTTACGATGACCTATGACGGTTCATCCAAAGCATCCGGCTTAAAATTATACCAGGACGGAAAAGAGCAGGATCTGGAGACTACGATGGATCAGCTGACAAAAGATATCTTGCTGAATTCCAAGGATCAGCCTGGCCTTCAGATTGGTGCCTGGGATCGCGGCCTCGGATTTAAGGGTGGAAAGGTTGATGATATTCTGGTATACAACCGTACACTGACCGATTTTGAGGTGAAAGTTATTGCACAACAGAGCGCCTGGAGCTCCATTGCGGGCAAGCAACCTGAGCAATTATCAGCCGGCGAGATATCTGAATTGAATACCTATTATCTGACGGTGATTGATCCGTTAATGATTGCAGAACAAAAAAAACTTCAGCAGCTCAGAACATCCTTGTCCGATTCTGTATCGGCTATTTCGGAGTTGAGTGTTATGCAGGATATGCCGAAACCGCGCAAAACATTTATTCTCAAGCGGGGCAATTATGACGCTTTTGGAGATGAAGTTTTTCCAAATACGCCGGAGTCAATCCTCCCTTTTCCAAAAGATCTGCCAAAAAACCGTTATGGCCTTGCCTTGTGGCTAACCGGTGCAAATCATCCGCTAACCTCGAGGGTAGCTGTTAACCGTATCTGGCAGAATTTTTTTGGAACAGGTCTTGTAAAAACCTCTGAGGATTTTGGCAATCAGGGTGAGATGCCAAGTCATCCCGAATTACTCGATTGGCTCGCTGTAACATTCCGCGAATCGGGTTGGGATACCAAAAAATTATGTAAACTCATTGCCCTTTCAGCCACTTACCGTCAGGATTCGAAAGCAATTCCGGCAGTTCTGACGAAAGATCCGGAGAACCGGTTATTGTCACATGGATCTTCCGTTCGGATGTCAGCAGAGATGATTCGCGATAACGCTTTAATGGCAAGTGGATTGCTGAATCATAAAATCGGAGGTAAGAGCGTTAAACCCTATCAGCCCGGCGGATTGTGGGAGATCAACAATACTTCTTATAATCCCGATTCGGGAAACGATGTGTACAGGCGCAGTTTGTATGTCGTGATCAAGCGATCGGTTCCCAATCCGACACTGGCGACTTTTGATGCAACCTCCCGAAGTTACTGTGTTGTTAGGCGGCAAAAAACAAATACACCCCTTCAGGCTTTAGTAACATTGAATGATCCAACCTTCGTTGAGGCTTCAAAGGTGATGGGGGAACAAATTTCGGGGATTAGTGATCCCGATCAGGGAATCACCGAAATCTACCGGAAATTGACGGGCATTTCGCCTGCCAGAACGGAACTTGAATTACTGAAAAAGCTTCAGCTGAATGAACTCACCAAATTCAGAAGTGATCTAAAAAAGACCAAAGGATGGTTATCTGCTGGTCAATATGCTGTAAATAAAAATCTGGAACCGGCAATGGTTGCTGCAAATGCTGTCGTTGCCAGTGTTATCTTAAATTCTGACGCCACCTTAACGAAACGATAAATCATGAGCGATAATCACCACGAATCATTCAGGTTACATTCGCCGGAGTTTAACCAGCTCAACAAACGACTTGACCGGCGTAATTTTCTTACCAAAACCTCTTTGGGACTTGGTGCTTTAGCCCTTGGATCGTTGATTGGGAATCGCGTACTGGGTAAAGTTGCCGGTTCGGTAACCCATGAACCTGTCACCGCAACCCTCGAGGAGGAGATCCTGCGTGCCATTCCCCATTTTGCACCCAAGGCAAAACGGGTAGTCTATCTTTTTATGAGTGGGGGGCCTTCTCAATTTGAAACTTTCGATTATAAACCAAAACTGGCTGGTATGTTTGGACAGCCGCTGCCCGATTCGGTAAGACAAGGTCAGCGATTAACGGCCATGAGTGCGAACCAGAGTGTCTTTCCTATGGTCCCTTCGGCATATCAATTTAGTCAGCATGGTGAATCACAGACCTGGATCTCCGAATTACTTCCTCATACAGCCCAGGTTGTTGACGATTTATGTATCATCAAATCAATACATTCTGAGGCGATCAACCATGACCCCGCGATTACCTTTTTTCAGACAGGAAACCAGTTGCCGGGAAGGCCATCGATTGGATCATGGGTGAGCTACGGACTAGGTTCGGATAATAAAAACCTTCCCACATTTATTGTGCTGGTTTCAAAAAATGCAGTTAAGGATCAGCCATTGTATTCCAGGTTATGGGGGAATGGTTTTCTCCCTTCGGAACATCAGGGTGTGCAGTTTCGGGCGGGAAAGGACCCCGTTTTATTTCTCGATAATCCTGAAGGATATGATGGAAAAGACCGTAAGGAGATGCTCGAATACCTGTCGAAATTGAATACCATGCAAAATGAGCCTTATGGCGACCCTGAGGTGCAGGCCCGGATTTCGCAATATGAGATGGCCTATCGCATGCAGACCTCTGTACCGGAGGTGATGGATACGTCGGATGAGCCGGATGAAGTATTTGAACTCTATGGCCCCGACAGCAGGGATCCGGGAACCTATGCTGCAAACTGCATTCTGGCCCGTAAATTACTCGAGAAGGACGTTAAATTTGTTCAACTCTATCACCAGGGATGGGACCACCACGGTGGACTTCCTGCAGGGATGAAAAAACAGTGCAAAGATACCGACCAGGCGACAGCTGCCTTGATTAAAGATCTTAAAAGAAGAGGTTTACTCGAGGATACCCTTGTAATTTGGGGCGGAGAGTTTGGAAGAACAGTCTACTCGCAGGGGAAGCTGCAGACAAACGATTATGGTCGCGATCACCACCCCCGCTGCTTTACCATGTGGATGGCCGGGGCCGGGGTTAAGCCTGGTATCAGCTACGGCGAAACTGACGATTTCAGCTATAATATCGTTAAAAACCCGGTTCATGTACACGATTTTCAGGCAACCCTAATGCACCTGATGGGCGTCGATCATGAACGGCTCACCTTTAGGTTTCAAGGCAGACGTTATCGCCTGACTGATGTTCAGGGAAATGTAGTTAGGGATATTCTCTCTTAAATCTTCAACATAGAATTAAATAATTAAGCATTAACCATTAAGCATTAACCATTAATAAACATGACAACAAGACGAGATTTTCTTAAAAATTCAGCGGTCGCATCTGCTGTTGCAATGGCAATTCCTGCCGCAGGATTTTCAATATTGCCAGGAACCCCCGATCCAGCTGACGAACTAATCGGCCATGGTGATTTCAAATACAAAGTGGATAAAGGTTGGGCTAAGATCAGCATCAACAGTAACCCGGTATTCAACTGTCATGAAATGGTTCAGGACAGCAAAGGTCGTTTGATTATGCTGGGAGACAATGTTCATAACAATATCCTGATTTTTGATAAATCGGGCAAACTGCTCGACAACTGGGGAACTGCATGGCCCGGTGGACACGGCTTATCCCTCTCCAAGGAAGGTGGAGAAGATTTCCTGCTCATCGTTGATTGTGGATGGTATCAGGATCGTTCCGGAAACTGGACCCCTCAGGCGGGACAGGTCGTAAAAACAGATTTAACCGGACGTGTAATTTTTACAATCGGCCACCCCCGCACTATCGGCATCTATAAGGATTCCGAAAAGTTTATGCCCACTGAAACGGCAATAGCTCCAAACGGAGATATTTACCTGGCCGATGGGTATGGTTCCGATTATGTGATTCAATATAACAGCAAAGGGGAATACATCCGCCACTTCGGAGGGCATAACAACACCAATCCTGATCTGAATTTCCACTGTGCACATGGTGTAGCAATCGATTCAAGGGATAAGATGAATCCAACGCTGATTGTCACCTCAAGAGAGGAGAACTGCTTTAAGGTGTTTACCCTGGATGGCAAATTTCTTCATCGCATCGATATGCCGGGCATGTACGTATGCCGACCGGTGTTAAATGATTCCAATCTTTATGCAGGTGTTTGCTGGTCGAAGGATCAGGCCGGCAAAATGATCGGCGAAGCCAGTGGTTTTGTTACAATTCTCGATCAGAACAATAAGGTGATTTCCAATCCGGGCGGTAATGCCCCCGTATATAAAAACAGCGTTTTGCAACAAACCTTGCAGGCCCCGGGTCAGCTGTTTCACCATTGTCATGATGTATGCGTCGATGACGATAAGAACCTCTATGTTTGTCAATGGAATGCGAACCAAACTACCCCCATAAAACTAACCAGGGTTTAAAATATGCTTTTGAATATCACCACTTTTATGGGTCACCTCCATCCGCTGATCGTTCACCTGCCGATCGGCTTTCTGTTGCTGGCAATTCTGTTTGAACTGGTATCCTATTTAAACCGGTTTAAGGAATTGAAAGTGGCGGTCCCATTTACCTTGTTTCTGGGTTTCGTGACAGCGACACTGGCATCCGTATTCGGATACCTGTTGTCACTGAGTGGGGATTACGATCCTGCGATCTTATCTTATCATAAGATCGCAGGCATTGCACTTGCTTTTGTATCGGGGTTGTTGTTTTTGTTCACTACCCGTCCGTTTAAAAAAATAGTTGCGGCCAACCGTCGCTTGTTTTCGGCAACATTTGTAATTCTTTTTTTCCTGGTGAACTATACCGGTCACCTTGGCGGAACCCTGACCCACGGGAGTGATTATCTTTCGCTCGATCTGATTAGCGGAAAAGCATCTCAGAAGTTTTTAAAAGTTGAGGAGGCCCTGCTCTTTGAGGATGTTGTTCTGCCACTGTTGAATAAACGGTGTGCACAATGCCACCGTGAGGGGAAGATGAAGGGTGAATTATCGGTTCAAACCTTTGCCGGTTTGATGAAAGGGGGGAAGAGCGGATTATCTGTTGTAGGGGGAAACCTGGAAACGAGTGAACTCTATAAACGGATCATCCTCGATCTGTCAAACGAAAAACACATGCCTGCCGATGGTAAAACTCCTCTGACTGCAGGTGAAACCTCAATTATTAAATGGTGGATCGAAAAGGGGATGGCCACGAAGGGAATCAAAATTGGGGAACTTAAAGGTGCCGATGAGATTAAAACTTCTGCGGCTCAGTTTCTGGGGCTGGGCGAATCGTCCTTAACCACAGTGGGAATTTCAAACAGCGAAAGTAAAATCAATCCTGAAATACCATCGGTTATAAATTTAGGTCTGATTGACTCGCTTCGTAATCAGGGCTTAAATGTGAGGATAATGCTCCATAATCCTGTGATGTTGGATATTACACTTCCGCCAGGTTCCGGAAGCAAGATTAATCTGATAAAGGGTAATCTGAAGCGTGTTGCAAAAAATGTGATCTGGCTTAATCTCTCCAATAATGGGTTATCGGATACCGATCTTGATTTTTTACCCCTGATGACTAATCTTGAAAAACTCAGACTTGAAAAAAATCCTGTTACTGATCAGATTATTAAAGAGCTTTTGGGGTTAAATCATCTTGAGGCGCTTAACCTGAATGAGACCAGAATTACCGGTGTCTGTATTGAAAAACTAAAACAAATGCCGAATCTTAAACGTGTGTATAGTTGGAAAATAAAATAAGTAGATTTGTAACAGTGAAAACTGTAGAGACGCACCGTGGTACGTCTCAAAATAAATTGTAGTTGTCAGGTAGAGACGCACCGTGGTACGTCTCAAAATAAATTGTTGTTGTCAGGTAGAAACGCACCGTGGTACGTCTCTAAATAAATTGTTGTTGTCAGGTAAAAACGCACGGGGGCGCGTCTCAAAATAGATTGTTGTGGGCATCTGGAGTCGCACTGCCGTGCGTCTCCACTGTTAATCTCACTAAATTCAATTACACTAAACCTCCAATGCAATGATTAAGAATCTGCTTTACATTGTTACCATTACCGGTTTAATCGCCTCATGTAATGCCGGTTCCAATCCAAAGAAAAGGGTTAAATCGATTCCTGATGATATTTCTGTTTTGGGAGCCTTACCTTTAACCGTTCCGGTCCCGGAAGATAATCCGATGACCAGCGAAAAAACAGAATTGGGGAAACTGCTCTTTTTCGATCCGATACTCTCTGGGAATAAAGATGTTGCATGCGCCACCTGCCATCACCCAGAGTATGGTTTTGCCGAGAGTCTTGAGATTTCCATCGGAGTAAATGGCTCCGGATTAGGACTCTCCAGAGCATTTAACCAACCCAATGATATTCCTTTTGTAAAACGAAATTCCCAGACTGTGGTTAACACCGCTTTTAACGGCTTGACCAATGGTGAACCCAAGGTGGGATCTCAGGCTCCGATGTTCTGGGATCTCAGGGTGAAAAGTCTTGAAAATCAAGCTCTCGAACCGATCAAAGCATTGGAAGAGATGCGGGGGCATGCTTATGAACAAAGTGATGCTCTCGATAAAGTATTAAGCCGGCTAAAACAGATCGCAGAATACCGACAGTTATTTAAGGAGGCATTTGGTGCGGAGAATGCAATAACTAAAGAAAATTTAGGGAAAGCAATCGCTGCCTATGAACGAACAATCATTGGCAATAATTCACGGTTCGACCAGTATATGCGGGGAAATCATTCAATTCTTTCGCACAATGAACTCGATGGCTTGAATCTTTTTCTTAAGGACGGTTGTACAAAATGTCACCATGGTCCGATGTTTTCGGATTTCAAGACTCATGTAATGGGAGTGGCTGATAACGGGAAACTCAAATCTCCCGATGATGGGTTTGAGAAAAGGTATGCGTTCAGAACCCCTTCATTACGTAATCTCAGAACAACCTATCCTTACATGCACAATGGAAAACTAAAAACCCTTGAAAATGTGCTCGAGTTTTACGAGGACCTGTCGGGAGGTAAAATCGCTAATTCAACTATAAAACCTGAGCAGATCGACCCTTTAACGGAGAAGTTAAATGTTGATTTTAAGGATATCTCTCTGATCGTAGAGTTTCTTAATTCCCTTAATGATGAAAAATATGACAAGAGTATTCCTTCCAGGGTTCCCAGTAATTTGATGGTGGGGGGGAACATTAATTGATCGCCTATCTTCATATCCTCTTAAGCGAAGGCTTCGCTTGCAATCGAAGTAACAGATAAAACAAATTATAATAATCCATTCTCTTAGGCACCTTTTCTTCCTCTCCTTGATTTTTAAAAAACCTGTTAATCCTGACCAGAACTTTGACTAATTATAAGTATATAGCTTAAATCATTTGGTTTAATAATAAGTGAAGTTTGACCTCCTTATTGGATTGCAGGTTTTGATTTATTAATTTTTATATTTTTAATATAAATAAAGAATATAACCTTATCCCCTAATATATTTATGATTACTACGGAAAAAAATAAAAAAAAGAGTTGTGAGCCCCCAAATAAATTGCGATTATTAAAAAAATATTAAATTTTAAAGAACAATGAGGATATACAAGGTGTTTAATCGGAAAAGCTGTTAGTTTTAACGGTTATATTAAAGTAGAGTAATAATAATGGATAATTTAGACATTGCATCGCAGAAATCTTCAGATATTAATCATGTTCTTAGTCAGATCTATGATAGTGTTAAAGAGAATCGCAAAGGAGCCTTAGCTGATTATATTCCGGAACTTGCAAAAGTAGATCCAAATATTTATGGTATAGCAATAGCTACAAACAAAGGGCATATTCATTCGGTAGGAGACGTTGACGCAACCTTCACCATACAGTCAATTTCCAAAGCGCTTAATTATTGCATCGCTCTTGAGTTATTGGGCAGGGATGTTTTAGAGAGTGTTGGAGTCGAGCCAAGTGGTGATCGTTTTAATGCAATTGAATTTGATCCCCGTACTCTTCGTCCGTATAATCCGATGGTTAATGCCGGTGCAATTACAATCGCAGGGTTATTATATAATCACCTGGGAAATGAGGCTTATGAGTACATTTTAGACCGCTTTTCGCGCGCTGCAGGACGTCAGCTTACACTCAATGAGGATGTTTATAATTCAGAGATGTTAACCGGTCACCGGAACAGGGCTATCGGACATCTTTTATTGAGTACGCAGGCCATTAAAGAGCCTGTAGATAAGGCTCTTGATCTCTATTTCAGGCAGTGTTCAATAAGTGTTTCAACCCTTGATCTGGCAGTAATGGGGGCAACTTTTTCCAATCTGGGGCAGAATCCAATTACCGGCAAGCAGGTATTTGACATGACCTCTATTCGAAATACGTTATCAGTAATGTTTACCTGTGGAATGTATGATTCTTCAGGATTTTGGGCCCACGATGTAGGATTGCCAGCCAAGAGCGGAGTCGGTGGCGGTATCATGGGTATTGTAAACCGGCAACTTGGAATCGGCACCTATTCACCCCTTCTTGATGTAAATGGAAACTCAGTGCGTGGTATCGAAAGTTTTAAGAAGCTCTCCGATGAATTCGGATTGCACGCCTTTGATTCTACCAACAGAGGATCAGGTTTGGTGGCCCACTTTTTCGATTATTAGTAGAATGGGAAGATTCTCTGATTATACGATTCGTTAGAGAGCCAATTGCGATTAAATAGACATAATAATAAATTTCTTCATTAATTCTGAACATTTTTGCTAGTTGTGTGTATACTTCATAATTGAGAATTTAACTAACCAATTATTCTAGTTATGAGTAGAAAATCCACGAAAGGGATTTGGAAGGTAATCACGGCATCCTCCCTTGGAACAATGATTGAATGGTATGACTTCTATATCTTCGGAAGTTTAGCCGTTGTACTATCCACAAAATTTTTTCCCACAGACAATCCCACAGCCGCCTTTCTGTCTACATTGGCAACATTTGCAGCAGGATTTGTTGTGAGGCCGTTTGGTGCCCTTTTCTTTGGCAGATTAGGGGATTTAATCGGAAGAAAGTACACATTTATGGTCACTCTGTTAATAATGGGAGGGGCCACTTTTTTAATCGGATGTATTCCAAGTTATCAGACCATTGGCTTTTGGGCCCCTTTATTGGTACTGACCCTAAGATTGCTTCAGGGGCTCGCCCTGGGAGGCGAATATGGAGGTGCTGCAACCTATGTGGCTGAACACGCTCCAAAAGATCAAAAAGGATATTGGACCTCCTGGATACAGACTACAGCTACTGCAGGTCTTTTCGTATCCCTAATGGTCATTCTTTTAACCAAAGGAATCCTTTCAAAAGAAGCCTTTGAGGAGTGGGGGTGGAGAGTTCCATTCTGGATATCCATCTTTATGGTGATCATCTCCTACATAATTCGTAAAAACATGTCAGAATCCCCTGTTTTTGCGAAGGCAAAATTGGAGGGAAAGACTTCCGTAAATCCAATAAAAGAGAGTTTCAATAATCGCTATAACCTCAAATTTGTCTTACTCGCATTATTTGGAGCAACTATGGGCCAAGGTGTTGTGTGGTATACCGGACAGTTTTATGCGATGAGTTTTATGAAAACAGTCCAAAATATTGATTCTTCGCAGGTGGACACATTATTAGGTATCTCCTTATTAATGGGAACTCCTTTCTTTGTTCTTTTCGGCTGGTTGAGTGATAAGGTTGGTCGTAAGGCAATTATGATGATGGGACTTTTACTGGCTATATTCTTATACCGTCCAATATACCGCCAAATGTATGTTCTCACTGATGCAAAAACAATGAAAGCCGGAGGGAATTCCTGGGTAATGGAAAGTTGTAAAATCGTGGCGGCCCCTGTTGCGACAGTTCTGACCGAACCAAATAAAACTGTTCCGGCATTAAAAAACACAAAAGTTTTTATTGTCACAAAATCTGACTCAATATTCTCAAGTGGGGCGGTATTTCATTATACCAGAACAGATACCTTATTCCTGGCAAAGGAATTAGCCTACGATGCAAAGAAAAATTTAACCAATGAAATCTGGTTAAAATATGACCTCAGAGATAAATCGGGGATTACAGTTCACAAGGTAGTAAAGCTTAAAAATAATTTAAAGGATGGGGCCACTCCTGCAAAAACAGATACCATCGAGGCAGGAATACCTTTGCAACTTTCCGATGGTAAAACAGCCGATCAATCTCATGAAAATCGAATGGGCGCTAAGCCAAATGTGGCGGTTTTAAAAAATATTCCCAGCGATGTAAAATGGTATCTGATACTTCTGGTCTTTATTCAGGTATTGTTTGTTACAATGGTTTATGGCCCTATTGCAGCATTTTTGGTTGAGATGTTCCCGGTAAAAATCAGGTATACTTCGATGTCATTGCCGTACCATGTTGGTAACGGAATCTTTGGGGGATTACTGCCAGCTATTTCCACCTATTTCGTAACCACAGCTAAAAGTGCAGGAAATCCGGAATTTTACCTTGAAGGATTATGGTACCCGATAGGTATTGCCGCGGTATCTTTTATAATTGGAATGATTTATATCGATAGAAAAATTAACAAACTTCATGACTAAATGATAAAATTATGAACACATTAAAAAAATATCTGGGAATTGTCTGGATTCTTCTGGCAATGGCCGTTTCGTACTATTTTATCGGAATCTTTGGAAGCAAATTAACCTCCGGTAAACAGGATGACCTGGTTTTTGGAATTATTATATTCTTTATCCTTCTACCATTGATCGTAACCGGGTTGCTGATATTTGGCTGGTACGCTTTAACCGATGAGTATGAGGATTGAGGTTTAATCAATAGTGAAGCCTTCACTGTAAGATAATTAAAATTAAAATGTTATCGTTCAAGTGAAGGCTTAACTTTAACGATAAATTAATTATTACTCCTATGAATAATCTAATCCGAATAACCTGCAAGGCTTTGGTATTCATGGCCTTAGCTACTCCTGTAGTTGCTATGCAGCCTGGTACCCTTAAAACATTACCGGCAGAGGTTATTATCCCTCCGGCAGAACCGATGAGCGTGTGGTTTATAAAACCAGCCGTAACGTTTCATCAATCTACCGTATTAGGTAACGGACGACTTGGGGCGATGGATATGGGGGGCATTGACATTGAGCGAATTGCACTTAACGAATCATCGGTCTGGACCGGCGGTCCCTATGATGGAAACCGTTATGATGCCTATAAGTGTCTTCCGGATGTACGAAAAAATCTCTTCGCCGGAAATATCGCTGCAGCCCAAAAGGAGATGGATAAAAACTTCGGATACCCCGAAGGGGTTAAAGGATGGAATATCCGCGATCAATTCGGATCGTATCAAACCCTTGGAGATTTAACCCTCTTATTCAATGGTGCCGTGTTATCTGCTACACCTGAAAAAAATGTTGCTGACCCCTCACATTCAGGCTATCGCCGTGACCTGAATCTCATGCGGGGAGTTTCGCATACCGAATACAAACAAAACGGGATCACTTTTACCCGCGATTTAGTCGTCTCGAAACCCGATGAGGTGATCGCTTTAAATCTTAAGGGAGATAAACCGGGCTCTCTTTCATTTTCTGCCTCCCTCTCCCGTAAAGAATTTGCAACTTTACGATCGGCAAATGGCGTCCAGATAATGGAAGGTCAGCTTCCGTTTGTTAAACCCGCCGGCGTTTCCGGTGAAGGGGTAAAGTACCTGGCAGTGCTCGGGATATCGGTTAAAGGGGGTAAAATAAAAATAACTGATTCCGGATATTCCATCACCGGGGCAGATGAGGCAACACTGATTGTCAGCGCTGGCACAGATCTGTATCACAAAGATTATGCTGATCTTGCACATCAACGGGTGGCTGGTGCCCTGAAAAAAACTTTTAGTTCAATCCTTAGTGATGTAGCAGCCGATCACGGCTCCTTTATGAACCGATGTCGTATTACCTTGCCTCAGGGTGCAAACTCGCAACTTCCTACACCCGACCGGGTCAGTGCGACTCAGACAACTCCCGACCCGGCTCTGGCAGCCCTGTATTTTCAATTTGGGCGCCACCTGATGGTCTCCGGATCACGTCCTGATTCACAATTGCCAACCAACCTTCAGGGAATCTGGGCTGAAGAATATGACACCCCATGGCGCGGCGACTTTCATAGCAACATCAACTTACAGATGAACTACTGGCCGGCCGAAGTAGCTAACTTATCCGATTGTCACCTTCCGTTGATCCGTTTTATGGAAGGTGTGGCAGTGGAAGGCGCTAAAACCGCTAAGGCCTATTATAACGCCCCGGGATGGATGGCCAATCACACGCAAAACCCCTGGTTTGATACCTCACCAAGTAATTTGGGAGCTTGCGTGGGTCCAACCTGTGGTGCCTGGTTAGCACAACATATTTCAACTCATTATGCCTTTACCCAGGATAAAGAATTTTTGAAAAAATATTACCCGTTACTGCGTGGGGCGAGTGAATTTTGTCAGGCCGTACTCGTTGAGGATCCTAAGACACATCGGTTAGTTACTGCGCCATCAAATTCACCGGAGAATGGTTATCGTTATACCGATAGTGATGGGAAAAGTCAGACCACCTCATTTTGTATTGGCTCTACCTTTGACCTCCAAATTATCCGGGGACTGTTTGCAAGCACTGCTGAAGCAGCCCGTACTCTTGGTATCGATGAATCTTTTGCCAAAAGTCTCGATGCCTCTAAAGCAAGGCTTAAACCGACTCAGGTGAACAAAGAGGGGCGTATCATGGAATGGCAGGAAGATTTCGAAGAGACCGATCCCCATCATCGTCACTCGTCGCATTTATGGGGACTATATCCGGGAACGGAGATTAATCCGCAGGTTCCGGAGCTGTTTAAAGGGGCCAGACTAGCGCTTGAACGGCGCGGTGATGAATCAACCGGGTGGTCAATGGCCTGGAAAGCCAATTTCTGGGCTCGCATGCAGGATGGCGATCATGCCAATAAATTAATTGATTTGTTGATTGGACGCGGTGCCGGGAACCTGTTTTGCCTCCATGCCCCTTTTCAGATCGATGGTAATTTTGGAGGATGTGCCGCAATTGCTGAGATGATTATTCAAAGTCATGAAAAAACCGGTGACGGGCAACCAATTATCCGTTTTCTGCCTGCTCTTCCTTCATCCTGGAATACAGGATCGGTTGAGGGAGTTAAGGCACGTGGAAATTTCAGCGTTGATCTTCAATGGAAAAACGGTAAGGTAACCAGCTATAAGATTACCTCCGAAAAACCACGTATGGTGACAATCATTATCAATGGCGAGACTAAAAAAGTGCAGGCCACAAAGGGATAAAGGTCCACTCCGAGCCCCACTCAAAGTGGGACCCGGAGTGGAAGTTGATTAATGCATCAGCAATATTTTGAAGCACTGAGCATTTGCCTGATCACGAATGGTCAGGTAATAAACTCCGGTATTTAATCCCCGTGTTGGAATTACATTAAGAGTCCCCTCATTGAGCCGTTGCATCACTATTTGACGACCGTTCGAAGCAAACAACGAAGCCACTGCACCCTGATTTACCGCTCCAATAATGCGTATCTCAGTATCGCACACAGCATAAGCCTTCAATATTCCCTCGTCCGACGTTTGATCTTTTAAAGTTGAAATTTTTGGGGTTGAGGTATAGAGCCGGAACCGGTCAGCACTAACAGAATTTGGAGCCAAAGCAACCTTATATTTTGACGTTGCCAGATTAGTTAAGATTCCTTTTTGACGGTCTTCGAGGATTACCTGACAATCGAAATTTAGATTCAGAGTCTCGGCCGAGAAGATTACCTCTCCTCCGTTTTTTGATTCGATTCCAACGGGAATTATCATCTCATTATATTGATTATCAGGCAGTGCCTGAATGGCAATCGGCGGTGTGTTCCCAGGATCTTCAACCAGACGGGTGTAAAGCTGAATATCACCATATCCGCGCAGAAGACCGGCATCGTAGGTGATATCAAGCCCTTTGGTCATACCCGAGCTAAACGTAATGATCGTTGTTCCGGTCTGAGCATTGGCAGTTGCGATCAGCTTGATTGTCGGCCAACCGGTATTATTCGATTTTAGCGACAGAGTGGGTAAATGAAGCTGCATGTCGGGGGTGAAAATAAAATCAGATCCACCCGAAGCAATCCGCTTAACCATAAAGCCTTGGCCTTGCTGAAGATTATCCAGCCCGGAAGAATTTGCATTCGATACCGCAGTATAGTTGCCATCCATTCCATTGTAGGTATCCGTTTTATCCCAAACATAGATTGCCCCATATTCAGGATCAAAATTGGATCCATTTTCTGTTATAAAATTACTGGCAGCTATTGAGCCTGAAGTGATTCCAATAGCCGATGAGTACGGGTTTCCGATACAGTTCCAGTATCCGGGACTGGCAGGCACAATGATTATTCCGGCCTGAAGTACTCCGGTAGCTTTAACTGCCGCATCGGCGGTGTCAACACGAAGTCCGAATCCTTTTCCGGCACCAATATTTCCATTGGAATTTCCGGTAGTGAAATAGTTGTTCCACTGGTTATTTGCGGGATTATAATCCATCATTCCACGCAGCGATTCCCTTGCGGGGATGATGGGATTATTATTGGTAAGAAAGCTATCGACATCCTGTGACACCGGTGATGACACCAGGTGCCAGGCTCCGGATTTCACCCACTGCTGTGAGGATACACTCCCGGTTCCGGTGGATTTGCCCACGATCAAGGATCCTGTTCCTGTGGAGTCACTTTGAATCGTCAAACCGTTAATCGCGTTGTTGACTAACGAATCAGAAACTGTTAATGTGGCACCGGGAGCAATAGTTATTTTTCCCAGTGATCCAATCTTAAGATCCGAAATCGAAGGATAGTTGGCTGCACTTTGAATAACGATAGTGGAGGTCGAATCCGGGATTGCACGGGGGTTCCAATTCAGCGTATCGTTCCAGTTGGTTCCGGAAGTTCCGGTCCATGAGAATACTCTGATGACTAAATGCAAGGTTGATTTATCTTGAATATTATAATCAGATAATGTTTTTTCATTTAATAGTTCTTTTCCAGCAAAGATAAATTGTTGCCGATCGGCAGGAATTCCCTCTTTATCCTGAATTTTCGACTTAACAATCCCGATTGTTTCAAATGGAGCTACATCTAGCGTTAAAGTTTTTCCGGTTAATGTCTTTATAAAAATTTGCATAGGATACGCCACGATGGTAAGAAGCGAAAAAAAGAGGACTAGAATCAATCGGTTGGGATAGCTCATTTTATTGGTCTCAATGTTTGAAATTATAATTGAAATTTTTGCACCCTTTATTAATTGAGTTCCTCTTCATCGGATCATCTGCATTAAGAGCCAATTCTTATTATTTTATCAAAAAACAATGATTACAGTTACTTTCTATTAAGACTGAATAAAAATAATCTTTAATATCGCAAAAGTAGTATATTTGATTTAATAAACGGAGTCCAATTCATCCATGTTACTTCTTTGTAATTCATTCGTTTAGTCCGATAGTTGTGAATTGGATTCAAATGGTATCTTTGACCAGTTAATAACCAACTTACCATTGACTAATCTGAACCTACCCGGTAATGAATAGTCTTCAAACGATAAGCTATATGAAAAGCTACAAGGAGTTTTACAAAGAGAGTATTGATTTTCCTGAAATATTTTGGGCAAAACAGGCAGATGAAATAGCATGGTACACTAAGCCATCGGTTATATTATCCAAAGACGAAAATAACTATCCGCTTTGGTACAGGGATGGTGAGTTAAATATTTGTTATTTAGCTTTAGATAAGCATATTGAGGATGGATTTGGAGAACAAACCGCATTTATTTATGATTCGCCGGTTACCCAAACGGTTCTAAAATATACTTATAATGAAGTAAAAACTGAAGTGGCTAAATTAGCCGGAGGTATGCTTTTATTGGGATTAGAAAAGGGAGATACCGCGGTAATTTATATGCCAATGATTCCTCAGGCAGCCTTTGCCATGCTCGCCTGCGCAAGAATAGGAGTGACCCATTCTGTAGTTTTTGGGGGTTTCGCACCCCATGAACTGGCTTTGCGAATTGACGATTGTAAACCAAAACTTATTATAACCGCCTCCTCAGGAATTGAGATTGACCGGTTAATAGCCTATAAACCTTTGGTCGATGAGGCCATTGAACTGGCATCCCATAAACCTGAAAAAGTTATTGTTTTCAATCGGAAATTGGGTGCCAGGATTCCCTTTAAAATATACGATGTCGATTACGATGCAATCGTATATGGCTCAGAGGAAACCCCCTGTATTCCAGTACATGCAACCCATCCATTATACGTCCTTTATACTTCGGGAACGACCGGAAAACCGAAGGGAATTGTAAGGGATACAGGAGGTTATGCTGCAGCGTTAAAATTCTCAATGCAATATATTTATGGGGCAAAACAGGACGAAGTATTTTGGGCTGCTTCCGATATGGGTTGGGTGGTAGGACATAGTTATATTGTTTATGGACCGCTTATTAACCGAAATACTACGCTAATTTTTGAAGGAAAACCAATTAAAACACCCGATGCGAGTACTTTCTGGAGGGTAATCTCCGAACACAAAGTGGGCATCATGTTTACTGCTCCAACAGCTATCCGAGCGATAAAAAAGGAAGATCCAAACGGAGAGTTCATTAAAAAATATGATTTGTCTTGCCTGAGAACCCAATTTCTGGCAGGCGAACGGTGTGATGTGGCTACATTGGAATGGTATAACCGGCATATTCCGGTTCCGGCCATTGACCATTGGTGGCAAACCGAATCGGGATGGCCGATGATCTCCGATATGATGGGTCTCGATTATTTTCCGGTTAATCCCGGGTCTGCCGGAAAGGCTGTTCCGGGATTTGATATTCGGATATTTGGAGAAAACGGCGAAGAGTTAGGTCCGAATCAGGAAGGATATGTGGTCATTAAATTACCATTACCTCCCGGAATGATGATGAATCTATGGAACGACCACCGCCGTTTTAAGGAGGGATATTTAGATCGGTTTCCGGGATTTTATTTCTCCGGCGATGGTGGTTTCAAGGATGAAAATAATTATATATTTATCACCGGCAGGGTCGATGATGTAATCAATATTGCAGGTCACCGGCTTTCGACAGCCGAGATGGAAGAGATTGTCTCTTCGCATCATTCGGTTGCTGAATGTGCCGTAGTTGGAATGTACGACGCTTTAAAAGGTCAGGTTCCATTGGCATTGGTTGTGGTTAAACACGGAGAGGATATTGAACATTTTCAGTTACAACATGAGGTGGTTCATTTGGTCAGGGATCAGATAGGTGCCGTGGCTTCGTTGAGAGATGTCGTTATAGTAGAGCGTTTACCAAAAACCCGTTCGGGTAAAATATTGCGAAAATTAATTCGAAATATTTCCGATGGGGTTGATTTTCAAATGCCATCAACTATTGATAATGAAGATGTTGTTGAGGAAATAAGAGTAATTTTGGAGAAATCTAAAGTTGGTATTTTCAGATAAACTGCGCGCGAACTCCGAGCGCCACTTTGAGTGGCACCCGGAGTTTTTGTTTGCGATAACCATGAATGTGACCGGGTGACTTTCAGCTCAGTAAGTGACCGGGTGACTTTCAGAGTATGAACACAGTCACCCGTTCACTATCAACTTGAACCTATTGAGAATCCACTTCGATCCGGGTGCCGCTTTGGAGTTATTCCCGTTGTGATTTGCTTTCAAATTGTATCTTTGCTTACTGATAATCACCCTACCCAGATCAGTTATCCACCCTCCGGATGTTGTGATTTGCTTTCAAATTGTATCTTTGCTTACTGATAATCACCTCCTCTTTTATTCTCTTCGCCTCATCGGCTGTTGTGATTTGCTTTCAAATTGTATCTTTGCTTACTGATAATCACCTGCCTGTGCGAGTGTAATTATCATATGCGCGTTGTGATTTGCTTTCAAATTGTATCTTTGCTTACTGATAATCACCTTTATTTCGCTTTTAAAGCACACAGTAGGTGTTGTGATTTGCTTTCAAATTGTATCTTTGCTTACTGATAATC
>CANJNY010000024.1 GCA_947475715.1 Prolixibacteraceae bacterium | reverse complement strand
TGACTTTCACTGTTTGTTGGGCTGATAGCTGTAACCACATACCTGAAATGCCGGGGATCAGTTGAATTATCCAGAACATAGCTAACCGAATTGTTAGCTGTAGTGAGAAATATTCGGGCCGGGTTTTTAATATTTTTTCTTTGCCATTTCGTGAACTGATAAATGGCAAATGATTTGGTATTTGCCCCTTTAGCCCAGTTAAAATGAAGCTGACCATCCACGATGCTCATTTGTGCATTGATGGGATCCGAAGGAGTAACCGGCATAATCCGGTCATTGAGTGGAACCAGAGCCGGATACCGGTATAACTGATCCTCTAGTTTTTCGTGAAGATTAAGGGGGTTTTTTCGAAGAAACTTAACACTATAAAAAGCACTTCCGGTTATTGTTTTAAGCTTGCGGTTTAATTTGATCTGATTTATTATCTCATCAGCACTTTGCCATGATTTTTCTTTTGCCTCACCATCGAGTTTATATAATCCGTGCCCGATAAAGAGCTGGGTTCCGTATGAATGATGACTCCACCAATCGGCGATAATCTGATAATCAGCAATTTCTTTTCCTATCTCCCAATATACCTGCGGCACAACATAATCGATCCATTGATTATATTCCCATTTCAGAATATCGGCATAGAGATCATCGTAATTAGTTTGCCCTGCTTTGGTGTTCGAACCTAAAGGATCCTTTTGGATATTACGCCATACTCCAAAGGGAGAGATTCCAAATTCAACCCATGGTTTAATCGATTTTATGCTATCATGCAGTTGCTTTACGATTAGATCGACATTATTCCTTCTCCAATCCTCTTTTTCATTTGCATGAAAATTTCCGGGATAATCACTAAACGTTTTATCATCAGGGAAGGTCACCCCGGAAATGCGATATGGATAAAAATAATCATCCATATGAATTGCGTCTATATCATACCTGCGCACAATATCACTTACGATTTTTGCCACATAATTTCTGGTTTGTGGTAATCCGGGATCAAATAATTTTGTTTTTCCGTAGGTGATAAACCACTCAGGATGGGTATTGGAGATATGTTCAGAAGAACTTTTATTGACATTCACATCCGAAATGGCCCGATAAGGATTAAGCCAAACATGAAGATCGATCCCCCGTTTATGACATTCAACAACCGCAAAATCCAATGGATCATAAAAGGGATCGGGACGTTTTCCCTGCTTTCCTGTCAACCACTGCGACCATGGCTCAATATCAGAAGCATAAAACGCGTCTGAGGCTGGTCTGATTTGAAATATAACCGTATTCATATTATACGCTTTGACCAGATCGAGTAATTCAATAAATTCCTTTTTTTGCTGATCTGATGTAAGGTTTGAGGATGATGGCCAGTCAATATTGGCTATCGTCGCGATCCATACAGCTCTCATCTCCCGCTTTGGAAATTTTGAGGCCATTAAATTAATTCCAAACAGCAATAAAAAAGTTAATAAAATCAGTTTTTTCATCTTATTAAATTGTCAATTTAAACGAATAAATTTTAATTTCCCAGAAGCTGCAGACTAACCAATTGGTCATTTGACACAGAAGACGCAACGACTATCAATATTCAGCTATAAAATCGTTAAAATTAAATCTTTGGCTGACATTTCTCAACCTTAATTTTTGTCCTAAAAAGCCTCCCAGCCCAAAATCACGAGGTCAACTATCCCCTTTTTTTATGCCATAATCTTTGTCAATCTTTAAAAATGGAATAAGAGCCAGAGTTGGTATTGCACATATCAATATCCAAATAAAGAAATGGTTATACCCCAGAAGATCCTGAAGCCAGCCAGCCACCATACCGGGAAGCATCATCCCAAGGGCCATAAATCCGGTGCAAATAGCATAATGGGCAGTTTTATGATTTCCATCGGCAAAATAGATCATATAAAGCATGAATGCTGTAAAACCAAACCCATAACCAAAGAGTTCCACAGCCACTGCGATATTGACAAGAATCAAACTTTCAGGGGTAAACCAGGATAAATACAAATAGGAAATATGCGGTAACGTTATGCATAAAGCCATTGGCCAGATCCAAAATTTCAATCCTTTCCGTGAGGCTGCTATACCTCCGATTATACCTCCAATCGTGAGTGAAATCACCCCCACCGTTCCATAAACCCATCCTACTTGTCCTGTTGTAAGTCCCAATCCACCCAGTTCGCGTGCATCCAGAAGAAAGGGCGGGGCCATTTTTACAAGCATTGCTTCACCCAAACGGTAAAGTAACAAAAATGCAATAGCTATCCCTGCTCCTTCTTTTTGAAAAAAGGAGGCAAATGCAGCTCCAAATTCGCGAAAAACATCACCTGCAGAATGTGTTTCGGAAGGATGATCCCCTGATGGATGAGGCAAGGCAAAACGGTGATAAATAAAAATCAACAGAAAAAATCCGGCCAAAATAAAAAACGTAATACTCCATGCAAGCCTTAAATTACCAGAAATTCCGCGGAATTCTGAACTAACCTGCTCTTTAAGTTTATAGTCCAGTTGCACAACCTGGTACGCCGGTTTATCCCAATTTTCTGATGTAAAAACCAACCGATCACCCGAAATTATTGAAATGCTCTTGTCTCCTTCACTTAAATGCGAATTTAGCACCACTGTTTCTCCTTGTCCGGGTTGTCTGTTCAGTCGGACAGTAACGATTCCGGCATTGCCTACCCTCCCGTTGAGTCCTATCTTATCCGTATTTGGTTTACCAAAATGATCCTTAATGAAATTACCCAATGGGGATGAAATAAATTTAGTCCACCAAGAATCTGTTTTTACACCACTTTGCACTCCATTGGTCTGTTCAGTAGCAATAAATCCATTTTTTCGATTCTCATCCAACGCAAAATTTTTAATTCTCTTAAGCGAATCCGGGGTTATATTCTGTGTATTAAGGACAAGCCTGGAAGGGAATGCGACAAAGGCCATTTCCTTGTTTTGAGATAAAATAGAATTATCCGGTTGCAATATGATCTCCGTTTGGGGTGATGTTGATGATTGCACCGAAAAATGCACCGGTTCCAAACCGGTAAGACTTTCTAATGATCCGGCAATAATAATTAACAAACCTTGACCGGTAATCATCGCCAGGCGGTAAAAAGTACTGCGAATGCCGACAAAGAACGATTGCTGCGAACTATCCAGAGCCAGCATATAAAAGCCGTCTGCTGCAATATCATGAGTAGCCGAACTGAAGGCAATAAGCCAAAGGAGTGCAAGGGTGGCCTGAAAGAAAAATGGTGCGGGGATCAAAAAGCCAACTCCGGCCAGGCCAGCCCCAATTAGAAGTTGCATCGTAATAATCCACCATCGTTTTGTTTTAAGCACATCAACAAACGGACTCCAGAAAGGCTTAATTACCCAGGGTAAATAAAGCCAACTGGTATATAACGTGATATCTGTATTTGAGATACCCAACCGTTTATACATGATAACTACCACCGTCATTGCAATCACATACGGTAGTCCCTGAGCAAAATACAGGGAAGGAATCCATGTCCAGGGTTTTTTAAGGTTTCCCTGTTGACTGTTTTTAATCATAAGTAGTCAGTTAGAAAGCTAAATATTTTAATTATCAGGTAATCTGATTCAAATATTGCAATTAATTTAATTTTTTGATAATTTCTTTAATCTATTTCACTCTAATAAAGAATTAATTGGACGTATTGTTTAAAAAATCACTCCTAAACTTGAATTAATCCTATAAATAAAGCTAATTTGTCAAGGCAACTTATCAAACGAATACCCTTTACGTTTGAGCATTTCAATAATTTTGTCCAGTGAGCCGTAAAATTTATCAATTCGGTCGGGATGTGTTCCTAAATGGATCAAAATAATTGCCCCATTCAGGTGGTCCTGATTAACCATTTCAAATTGAAGCAGTTGTTCGGTCAGAATCTTCGAAGATTTGTATTTGGGCATCTCCGGCGTAGTATAGTCACTATTTGTGCCAACTCCCGGGGTGAAATTAATCAATTGCATCTTACGATCACAACTCCACCTGCTGATTATCGAATTATACCATTCATAAGGAGGAAGGAAATAGTTAATCTTATTCAGATCTATCCCAAATTTTAGAAATTCATTCAAATTCCCAGTCATATCAACATCAAATTGATCCCGTGTAATCAAAAGGGAGTCTTGATTCTCCCAGGGTGCATACAATAAATGACTGTCAGAATGGGGTCCCACATAATGCTTACCATTAATCATCTGTTTTATAACCTTCTCAAACCTTGGATTTCTCAAAAAATTACCCGTAAGAAAAAAGGAACCTTTTATTTTTTCCCGATTAAGAGTTGATAAAATATGACTGGCTCCTTCACCATATTCATCGGCTGAGAAAATCAGATAAACAGTTTTCCGGTTTTTATCAAACCTGACAAGTGCTCCCTGCTTATCAATGGTAGAATTCTCCATTTTGAGCTGTCGAAGCCCCTCCTTTTCAAGAGAAGAGAGGTAGAAACTCAGACTTGCCGTTCCATCCATTGTGGGCTCATTTGAAGTATAATCTCCCATATCATCATGGTAAACCGCAATACCATGCTGAAAAGGGGAAAATTCATCCGGCTTATATAATTTAACTTCAATATGATTATTAAAAATCTCACGGTAAACCGGACCATCAACCAAACCGCCATAAGTTGGTTCATCCTTTAGCCAGGTGATTGAGGAGTGGGGCCAATGGGGATAAACACCTGCAGCAGGTAACCCACAAACCATACTGGTTCCCCAGGGATTACAACCGAACAGCCAATCCCGTAGCGCACTTTCCATTTCGATGTAGGTTGAATCAGAAGTCGCTTCAAAATAGAGCCTGGCCTGGGTAATTGCTGCCACAGTCAAATTATTCGAACACCAGATATATGGAATACCATTTAGAAAGGGATCATTATTTCCCCGTTGGGCGATCACTTTCAACCCCGAATTCATAAATCCGGCATATTTCGTTGATTCGTTATCGCTTCCAATTGCCTGATTGGCATGCCCCATATTTATAAAAGGATAAAACTGATAGTGACGTGCTGTTCCCCGTTCCATCCAGGGGGTAATCGGTTCAAGCTGCCCCCAGTAATCTGCTTGCCGCTGATAATATTTGTCATTGGTTAACCGGAAAAGCTCAGTGGCCGCCAGTTCCAGATCATCCACATAATTATCCTCCTCATAAAAATAGGGAGAAACGGTACAGGCAGTTTGAGTAACACCGAGATCTGAAAGGCCGAAAGCATAAGCCTGACGGGCTTTATTAGTTAGAAACCAGCTATAGGCAGAATCAGTTTTTGAAAAGATATTTGCTCCCAGCGCAAAAGCGGCACTAAACTTCCCCGCAGCAGATGACACACCGGTCGTTCTGTTTTTATATTTTGATAAACCCTGAACTTTCCCCGTCACAAAATATACCGGACGGTATAATCCATTGCCATACGAAGCTGTATCCTTATTCGGTAACCTGAAACCTTTGTGATCACGATCATCGGCAATCTGATTATACATCTCGGTACTATCAGGGTTCATTTTAACCAGCCAATCCAAACCCCAGCGAATCTCATTTAGAACATCAGGTATGCCGTCAGACCCTCGCAGGCCGGAACTATCATACTGATCACCAAATACTTCTGGATTTTTCAGATATCCAAACAGCATCTGATATACTGCATTAGCCGAAGTAGTTACATATTGAAGGTAATCAGTAGCGTCGTGCCACCCCCCTTTGACGTCAATAATCTGGCCTGTTCGCGTAGGATGATCGACAATAAAGCCGTCGTGTGTATGGCACGAATCCTTTAACCAGGGATTATAACCACAACGTTGCTGCCTCATATAGTTAAGGGTATAATCGGCTGTCCCCTGATAGACATCGGATGAAATAGAAAATTGGGGTGAATTCGAATTGCCAACCTTTAGGAAATAACGACCCGGTGTAGAAAAAGCGGAAAAATTAAGGCGTGCAGCACAAGCCATTCCCCACTTTGCTCCACTATATTGAACAGAAATATTTTCAAAAACTTTTTTGCCGGATTGTGCTTCAATCAACTCAAAATTTGGCAATTGCATCTTTTCATCTGCAATAAAAACAGCCACCTTAACCGAATGGGGAAGATACCCCAACTGATTAATTCTTATCCAGGAGGATCCATCAGATTCAAAAAATGCGACTAATAAAAATGCTATAAATAAAATTCGAACAAACATTTTTTACTTGATTTAAATTACTTGGAATTAGATCAATAGATAACTAAAGACGGTCTAAAAGGCTGTCGTATCGTTAAAATTCAATAGATTCTTTCTGATTCTGCCCCGCTGAAATAATGGGTTAGGATCTCCGGATAACGATACCCCTGGTCGCCCATAACTGCTGCCCCGATTTGGCATAGACCCACACCATGTCCCCATCCGGCTCCATGAAGAATAAAATTCACATTATTTAAATTTTGCTGTTTGGTAAGTGTAAATGCAGAACTTAAAAGATGGGATTTAGATAATGATTTCCGGATTTCCAACTCTTTTCCGATAGTCATTGTACGTAATGTACCAACAATTTTTAATTTTAAAAGCCTCCCTGAGACGCCTCTTTCAACTGGGATTAGATCGTTAATGGTCCCAAAATCGATTCCAGTTCGGGATTTAACTAATTCACTCAATTCAGTTTGCGAGTAAATAACTTTCCAGCGAAAAAAATCATTCGTTTCCTGATCGTATTCATTTAAAACCTGTTGAAGGACTTTTTTATCTGATGTATTGCAAAAAACATCGGGTTTTCCCATGATCCATGAAACCGCTTCTTCCTCGCGCCGAAGATCTGTATTAAATTCTTCCTTTTCAAAGTCGTGATCAATAATCTTTTGCAAATAGGGATGGTGAACAGGCTCCCAGACATTTTCAAAGGTTTCTGTGATCCCCCCGCAGCATTTCGAAAACCGGGCATCACAGATCAAACCATCATAGGTAAGTACCTCTCCGCGGGTGTTAAGGACAGCCTCATTAATCTGAGGATTTACAGATCGGGTTATTCCCTGATATCGTTGACAATGATCGTCGGCGCAAACATCAAAATGGAGATGATCCTCACGGTCATACCATCGGATTAATTCATCTTCAGTACTACTGGATGCCTGGTATTGTTGATTTCCCTGTTGCAATATTTTATTTTTCTGAAGTTGTGCCAGAAGCCAACTTCGGGATATTACCGCATGAGCTTTAAGAAATTCCAATGACGAAGTGGCACTCATTTCAGAGGATATCACACTTAGCAAATAATCTTCTACATTGATAATATTAATAACCTGAATCTTATCGTGAATAAGGATAAGGGATAGCGCACCCTTGAAAATCTGATCCTCCTGTCGCTCCCAGTGAAAATCAACCCCTATGGTTACCTTTGAAAGCAGAAAGGTTGCCGTTTGAGGATCCACAGGGAGAATATTAATCTGACCAGGACAAATCAAACTTTGATTGCCATACCCGATGCAGATAGCAGCTTCCTGAATTCTGACCCGTATAGATCCGATTAGAACAAGATCTAATTGCTCAATCAGATATTCTCCCTGAAGCGTAAATGAGATTTCGTAATCCGCAATTATTCCAACCTTAATAACGGGAATATCCATGGGTCATTGATTTCATTATATGCCAGTATACCTATTTTATAATTTATTGATAAGTGTCAGAACCGACTGGGTATCGAAACAAACCTGCTCGAAAATATCGATTACATCTTCTTCTGTAATTTTCAGAAAGTCCTCCTCACGGGGTGTAACCAGTAAACCACCCATATCAACGGATGCAGGGCTCAATAGGATTTGATTAACTCCCGAATTATAAAATTGTTTTGGACGATGCTCTGTTCTTGGGAAAATATGAATAGTCCACGTTTTGCGATCAAAAGCAGCAATTATATTAAGCATTGGTTCCGGTTCATCATGTCGGAAATTTTGCAATTGATAATAGATCTTATTAAAAACTCCGATCAGCTCAGATTTATTATTACTGGTAAGTGTAATTATTCCACGTTGATACTCAGGCCAGTGAGACACTTTCACTTCGTCAATTGTACGTACCTCGCGGCAACATATTTCGCTCGAGAAATCATTTTCAACAGGGATAAATCCCTTAATACCAGCCTGAAAATGAAGATGATCAGGTGCAGATGCCCCACACGCCGGTCCATTGTAGTAAATTACAAACTTACTTAAATGAGAAGCCAGATCGAGCATGGTTTCAAAATTATCAAAAATGCGCTGATTTACATGATTAACATTGGCAATAGTCAAATGCTCCGGGAAGATCGGGAACGGATTCACCAAAATAGCATAATGAATACCATATGGGATCCAACGTTGAAGGGAAGGTAAATTATCCTTGCATAGAAAACAAGAACGTTCACTGATTGATTGTTCATCGACTTTGGCAACAGAGGAGACAATCCGCTCAGGATTATACTGAACATCAATATTAAAATCCCCAAAATCAAAAGTTTTAACCTTTACGTTCTTTAACCCTTCATAGTTCTTACCTACCAAATCCCATTCCAGGATCTGTTCCTGAACTAATGCTCTCGCTTTTTCTGAAAAATCCATTTTAACGTTTATCTACTTACTTTATATTAAAAATATTGCTGAAAGATGTTTATTGTTCATCCTTAACCAACTGCTGACGTGCCCATAATTCCAGTGTCCGTATTTTATCCTTATAAAAATTATGACTATTCATAGTTGAAATATCAAGCGAAGAGTCTGAGTTTTCGTCCCAACGGCGACAAAGGTACAAAGGATTATATATCCTTCCTATCTTATAATGGCGACTAATTGCAAGGCCTAACGCATAATCTTCGCCATAGCTGACATTTGGAACCTGAATCTCACTTAAAACAGGGGAATAAAATGCACGCGGAGCTCCCAATCCATTAATTCTTAACGCATTATTCCTTCCGTTTTCCGGAGTCCACTCTTTATGGTCAATTAAGCCAGGAGGAATTGATTCCAGATTAAAATTCACCATCTGGTAAGATCCAACTACCATCGCACAATTCTGTTCGTAAAACGCATCAACGATATTCTGGATTACCTTATTATCGATATATAAATCGTCACTATCGAGCTGAATAGCGAACTTCCCGCATTGGGAATGGTTTACAGCCTCATTCCAGCAACCACCAATACCCAGATCCTTCCGCCCGGGAATTACATGAATAATCCGATCATCCGACTCAGCGAAAGATTGGATAAGGGCTGTTGTTCCATCCGTGGAATGGTTATCAACAATAATAAGATTAAAATCAAATTCAGTCTCCTGAGTTAATACCGATTTAATCGCATCAGCAATTGTTTTGACCCGGTTCCTGACCGGGATTATAACGGAAGCTTCCAGCTCCAAATCTTCTGTCGAAAAAATTACTTCCCGGAATATTGGAGGAAGCCAGGCCGCTACAGCTTTTAAATGTAAAGTGGAGGCCCGCTCCATTTCAAGTTGTTTTACACGGTTACGAGGATCGACATAATCAAATAATTTCTCTCCCGATTTTCGGCCATCCAGTTCAAGTTCAGTATAAAGCAGTTCAGGCAAATGTACCAGCTTTTCACGCTGCGAAACCTTCAAACGTAAATCGTACAATCCCGCAAATTCAAAATCCTGATCCATACGTAAGGAAGCAGATACCAGAGCCTCTGTTCGATATAACATCAAAGAACCAAAATCAAAATCATCCCGCAGGCTTCCATCCTGATATTCAATAACAGGATGAGATTTAACAACCCCATTCTGATGCTCATAATAATCAGAATAGACCATCCCGGCAGCACTGACTTTAGAAACCTGCATCATCCGAAAGAGCGCGTTCTGACCCAGATCAAGCGGAAGACTTTTGGTATAAATCAAGGTGAAACGTGTCGTAATTTTGGAGGCCACCTCCCTGATTGTTTGAGTTGACAATAAATTGCCGTTGGCTATATGACTAATATCTTTTGAATTATAAACTAATCCGGACTCGCCAATAAGAAAAATCCGCGATACTAAGCCTGAAGCTCTTAGCGTTTTAAGTGTTTTTTCTATTTCAGTCTCTCTGTCTACCGGAAGAATACAAGTAATCAAATCAAGCATTGTTGTTCGTATAATAATTATTTCAATTCAAAAAAGCGAGTAATCTGTTCCATAAGAATCCGGCTATCTACCTGATCACAAATCGTTTCAAAAGGAATCCCCATTGCAACAATCCGATACTTACCTTTATACACAATCCCGGCACTGATATTATTTTCACCATATCTGAAGGCAGTATAGGCATTCGATCCCGAAGGCTCTATTCCATCGGGTGCTTCGGAGGCATAGATTTTATCATTAAGATCGGTATTCCAGTTCCACTTACCATGAAACCAATTACTCACATAATCGGTAGCATAAAAAGCTCCTCTCTTCGAAGCATGACCAGTACGCCAGGTAAAATGGAGTATATTTTTCACAAAATTACCAGCTACAGAATCTTTACTTTCACCAAATTCAGATCCGATATAAGCCCCTGACAAAATAATATTCCCATTGTTTTTACATATTTGAGAAATTTTTGCCATCAGACCGGGGGTATAAATTTTAAACTCATTAAAGCCGGATTGTTTCAGATCAGGGGTAGATCGCTCTTCTCCCATAATAATATCGGTTGCAAAGTAAGGTGAAATATCGAAACCATCCCTGGAAAAAACCTCATCACTTGAAGAAACAAACGAATATCCTGCGGCCAAAATCGCTTTACCATGTATAATTGGGTAATCAAAACTATTTCCGGCAATTACTTTTCCCTCCATGTTTCCATAGCTGGCACCCCAACCCGGACTATCATCGTCAAGCCATTTTGACTTGCGATCGAAATCATACTGATCACCAACAAAGCTAATATCCTGATGATCAGCAACACCCTGATCTTTCCACCTGGCTAATCCAGACATATTACAATTATCAAATATTGCAGGGCCGCAAATCCGATCAAATCCGTTAACCACTAATATTTCACCCTTGCTTTGACTTTTAATACCAACAGAAAGGATTTCTCCCGCAAAACTCTCTCCTCCTTCATTACTAGCCGCAACTTTAAAACTATATATCGTGTCGTGTCGATCCAGTTTAAGAACCACTGTTGTATCCTTTGTCACAAATCCATTGTCAAAACCACCATCATTGATTCGCCTGTAGATTCTAAATTTATCGGGTTTGGCAGTGGGTTCCAGCGGATCGGATACTCCACTCCAACACAATCGGACTGAATCTGAATCTAAAAGGGTAATTACAAAATGATCGATCGGTAATGGATGAACGACAAAGGGGCGATTTTCCTGGAATGCCTGAAATTTAAGCATCCCTTTATAAATAGCCCGGCTTACTGAGAACCGGAAACGCGGATCCAAACCTAACCTCATATCAGCAATATTCTGATGAGAGAGTAACTCGAGTAACATTACAGGAACATTGGGGCGCCACGCTTCGGAATAGGGCTTGTCCCAAAGTCCGCGCCTGGTCCAGTTTGGGTTAAATAAGGTACGAATGTCGACGACAAGCTGAGTTTGAATAATATCAGTAAGGTCACGGCTTGCCAAACGCGATTTTCCATTAGGGAATAAACCCATATCTCCCTTAGTGCTGTAAATCCCCAGCGTTCCGATTATTGAATCATTTGGAGTAATACCCGCGTCGGTATGAAAAGCAAGACCAAGGTCTATTGGAATCTTAACTCCAGTTACATTTCGGTTTTTATCCGGGCCATTAGGGCTACCCATCAAATAATTAATCCATTCACCTCTGGATTGATAATCATCGTTATAATCATTTTTATCTTTGTTCAGGCTATAAGTAAGGGTATCCGGGAATCCGGAACTCTGCAAATAATATCTTGCACCCTCCAGATATTTCGGTTTGCCGCTAAGTTTATATGAAAATTTGGTCCCTGAAGAGGTTAGCTCTGTTGGTCGACGAGCCACATTTCCCATTCCACCACCAAATTTAACTGCATCTACAGAAAAAGAGCCCAAATGATTTATTCCGGCACTTACGGTAACTTTTCCATTTTCAGGATTAATTCCGGCAAAAAAATCAAAAGTGCCAAGGTAAATCCATGTACCACCACCAATTTTTTGATTTACAGAAAACTTTGTTTCTCCACCTGCATGATACACAGTATAAATCACATCCGACAAAGCGGTACTATCGTGTTGGTAAGTGACAGAAACAGAGTAGCGCCCCTTAATGTCAAAGTCAGGTACAAATTGAACCTGCTGATCCTTTATTGGATTTATAAAACGTAACGAAGATCCCAAAGAAAAAGGGTTATCGCCTGATTTTAAACTATCCTTTAAAATAAATCCAACCTCTTTGCGATCTGACATCAAACCTGACGGGATGATTAATCGGGAACCTTTCGATGAACTGTCATTGTCAACATAAACCGCCTCAGACTGCCAATCACGCTCCCTTGGAATAAAAACAGCAGCACCGCTGTTCTCGAGCATTGGAATAAGATAAGGCAGCACATAACTCATTGGAGACATATCTTCAACCGTGCCGAAGAGACGTGCACGCTGCCACTTCCAACGATCCGATTTTGAATCAAAATACCACCCATGACTATCCCACAAGGCAATGTTATTATTGAAAAGCCCTGAACCCGGTTTATCCTTTCCTATTTGCATCACAACAGGTATTCGTTCACGAACAGGAGTAGACATCCTGTTCTGATCCAATGCAAAGGATATTCTCATAGCATTAGGAACCAACTCCTTCAATAGATGGTGATCGGTATAAATTAAAATAGAATAATTATGAAATCTGCGGCCAAGTGCCTTTCTGATTGAATGTTCAAAGGATGTAACCTCCGACTCTCTAACAGGAATATATGAAAGGGGAGTTGAAAAATAGAGTTGGATAAGGTCTTGATTATTAATAATATTTAGGGAATCGAGAACAATATGACCCACATGACGCCACTCCGGCATGAGATTTGAACGTTTGTGAATACGCTTTTCGGCTTTAATACTCAATGTTGTTTTTTTCATAGACCGGGAGGTACCTGAAAAGGGTGCAATAAAAAAAACAAAAAGGATGATACAGCATAAAAACCGAATAGAACTATTCATCAATATCTTATTATAATGGCGGCCAAAATTAGAATTAATTTTATAATAATAGTACTTTTGCACGGCATGTTTTACTAAAAAAATTGGTCAATCAGAACAACAAAAATTTAGTTTTCGATTCTATTTTTGTCTGATATTTAGAAGCAATAATAATCAGAATAAACAAAGTAAAATTACCAAATTTAAAGGGCGATTCAAAATAATTACAAGAGATAATGATTTTAATTTCGGATAGCGGAAGTACAAAAGCAGAATGGATAATTCTCTCTGAGAAAGGTATTAGTGAACCCTTATTTACATCTGGAATAAATCCATTCTTTCAGGATTCAGAAGATATTATCCGTAATTTAAAACTCGAATTTACCTCCCTCCACCGAAAATTTGATGCGATCTATTTTTATGGTGCGGGGTGTACGAATCAGGAAAAAGGGGAGATCGTTAAGTCTGCCTTATCTCATTTTTTTGATTCCGGGAACATTCATATTGGCAGCGATTTACTGGCTGCCGCACGTTCACTGTGTGGCAATACACCAGGTATAGCATGCATATTAGGGACAGGTTCAAATTCATGCTTCTACGATGGGGAGAGGATCGTTGATCAGGTTTCACCTTTGGGATTTATCCTTGGTGATGAAGGAAGCGGAGCCGTTCTGGGGAAAAAACTTTTGGGAGATATTTTGAAAAAACAGCTTCCACCAAAGATAACAGCAGATTTTTTTGAAATTTATTCAATCACAGCGGCTGAAATTCTCGACAATGTCTATAAAAGACCTTTTCCAAACAGATATCTTGCCCAATTCACTAAATTTCTCTCCAAAAACATCCAGAAAACTGAAATAGAACATATTGTAATTTCCGCGTTCGGTGAGTTCATTACCAGAAACTTAATGCAATACCCTTCCATTGAGTGTACACCAATTAATTTCACAGGAAGTATCGCTTTTCATTTTGAATTACAACTCCGAAAAGCTCTTGCAGAAAAAAATCTCCAGGCAGGGGAAATAAATCAGGCTCCAATGAATGGATTAATAACATACCATCAAAATAATCTACAAAAACATCAGGCATATTTATGAAGCCAAAGCACACCTCGTTAATAAGCATTACAGAATCCTCCTCCAATTTCGACAACCTCGACAAAATGTCTGTTGAAGAGTTGCTGGCAAACCTTAATGAAGAAGATTCAAAGGTCCATTTAGCAGTAAGACAAGCGTTGCCCCAGATCAAAAAGTTAGTCGAGCAGATTGAAATAAGAATGAAAGGGGGGGGTAGGATTTTTTATCTGGGAGCCGGAACCAGTGGACGGCTTGGAGTTCTGGATGCGTCTGAGGTTCCACCAACCTTCGGAGTTCCTGAAGGTCTGGTAGTTGGATTAATTGCTGGGGGTGATACGGCATTGCGCAAATCGGTAGAAGCTGCGGAGGATGATCCGGATAAAGCCTGGGCGTCGCTTGAAAGCTATAAAATAACCATAAACGATGCTGTAATAGGTATTGCCGCATCCGGAACAACCCCTTATGTGATTGGAGGAATTAAGCATGCCCGGGAAAACGGAATTCTCACAGGGTGCATAACCTGCAATCCGGGAAGTGAAATAGCACAAGTAAGTGAATATCCTATTGAGGCCATAGTAGGCCCGGAATTTGTAACCGGAAGTACCCGGTTAAAGGCAGGAACGGCACAGAAGATGATTCTCAATATGATTACCACCACACTTATGATTAAAATGGGACGTGTTAAAGGGAATAAAATGGTAAATATGCAGCTCACAAATGTTAAACTCATCGAACGCGGAACGCGAATGATTGTTGACGAACTGCATATTTCGTCAGATGAAGCACGAAAAGAGCTTTTACTCCATGGTTCAGTAAAAAAAGTGATAGAACATTTTCACAGATAGATGCGGTATGCCATACCACCGGCAAAATACTGAAGATGTTGAGCCATCGAAAAGAGGTAGAGATGCTTAAAAAGAAGCAAACTTCCGCCAAGATTCACCCCATTGCAATCATACTCACCCATGAATTTAAGTGGTTTACAGAAACCTGGTGTAACAGACATTCCTCCAAAAAAGCCAATAAAACGACTGTTTTTCATAATTATATTGGTACCATAACCTGCAGTGATCCCAATGTCATTCTCCTGAATCTTAAAATGTTTGGTAAGGACAATATAGTTTGCTTCGAAGAACTGATTTCCACCACCCGAGGTGGTATGAAAATCGTGAACTCCAACTGTAATCGAAGGAAGATAGCTTTTCTCCTTTATTAATTGTAGCCGAAAGCTGGCACTTCGGTCCTGATTAATTTTTTGTGGCGTCCTTATCAAGGTCAATTTATAAGCGACCTCCAGAAAAGGTAAAAAGGTAAGATTGAAAAAATAGTTTTCCGTATTATAATTAAAATCAGCGGGCTGATTTATCCTGGGAAGGTAGTTTGCACCTAAAATAAACGTCCCGTCAGCCTGCATATCGGCTGACGGGATATTTAACAAACCACTCATTCCTGTGAGAGTTTGTCCATTAACGAACAGCGGTAAAAACGCTAACCACAGTAAAAAGCTTCTCCGTATATTCATCAATGAGTTAATCAAAAGGAATAAGATTATTAAAACTTATACCCTATCGAAAACTGAATTTTCTGACCATCTACAGAAATCTTATGGTTGGAAACGGTAGAATTTAATTCAAAATCCTGTCCATAACTTCCCATAACATATCCATATTCCAATCCCAAAACAATTTTACCGGCTATGTCATATTTGATTCCGGCAAATGGTGTCCAGGTCATATCGCTACCCGATTTTTTAACAATCTTCTCATTCGCATCATACTGATTCTGAACACTTAAATAACCACCATCAAGACCTGCGTAAGGCTTAATACCTGCAAAACCCTTATTATAGGTATAAAAAGCGCCAAGAGAAATTGCTGCAAGACTAACCTTTAGACTATTAAACGTACCAGTTTCACCGGAAACTTTATTTTCCCAGTAAGATCCACTAACTCTTGCACCAAGATTTACGGGTAAATTAAAGGATATATTGGCCCCATAAATCATACTGCCACCAAATCTGGCAGAAGTATTGGCAGATGGTAAAAAGGTTGTATTAAAATAGTTCATCGATGGAGTATACGAACCAACAGATACAGATACGCTATTAAGGGAGAACCAGCTTGTCCCATTTTTCTGACCGGACATTTTCATCACCGTTGAATCCTGTTGCGCGACAACATGGAGGCCGAAAAAGGAAAGAAAAACCACTAATAATATATATTTATTTCTCATTTTACTTGAAATTTATTTAAAATGTTGCTTGAACCCAATTAAAATTCAAAAAACTAGCTTCCGCTACCACCCTGATGTTGTGTACCCAAAATAATCGGAGTTATAGTAACGACGTCATGAGCCAAAGCAGGGTTTGTGGGAACTGTAAATGTTTCATCGGGTCTCCAAAGCCAGACAAAGGCAGGCATTTCGTACCAGCAATTGACATTCTTAAGAACATCCATATTACTTGCGATATCAAAAATAGGGAAGCTGATAGTACCTTTTACAGTATAAATGTATTTCACAAGTTCCCAGTTCCTTGGTGCAAAAGTTCCAAAACCGGCCGGATTAGAGGCAGAAGCTTCAGTAATACTAATCCTATTTTTGACGGTTGATATTGTTGATAGAGTACCACTAATCTGATACGAAGCGAATGAAAGACCGGTTGAAGACTCCACTTTTCCGTAAAGAATAGAGTAATCGTCGATTTCTGCCGGAGTACCCTCTTTAAAATCTAGCATTGATGACCATTCAATACTTGCAGTATAAGGAGTAATTACAGGTGCACTTATTGAAACATCCTGATGCGTGAAGGTCAACGGTACGTTAACACCCCAAATTGAGAAGTGGTAAATAGTCACATGAGCACTCTTTCCATCATTACTGACAATAGCATCGGTAAAAGTAACCCACTGATTGGTAGTTTCATTGTAGGTAACAACCTGCATTGCAGAACCGGGACGTTGGGTAAATGGAAGGTTAAAGGTCAACGTAATCCCATTCGGAAAGGTAATTGTAGGATCTGAACAATCGATACTGACAATTACTCCGGGCGCCTTATTTGAAACCGCGATATATTTGGGAGCTTCGTTACCCACCAGGGTGGTTACCGAAATCTGCACAGGTGCCGATAAAGTACCGGCAGGAACTGTAATCGCAGCAGAAGTAGCACCCGAACTGGAAGTTCCGGCTATTGTACCCCCTGAAATATTGACCGCCACTGCCGGAGCAAGTTGTTTTAATGCCATTGCACTAGTGGCCGCACCTGCATCGGTTACTACAAGGGAAAAACGCCCTTTGGTATAACCACTTTTTTTGGCCTCTACCAAATATTTTCCCGTGAGCAGTTTCGAAATAGTGTATTTCCCGGTCTGATCGGTGGTCGCAACTGAGGCACCATCCATAAATATTTCAACACCAGCTAATGCAGAAGACTGTGTATCCGAAACATATCCTGAAACATCATACCGAAGGATACTTGTAATCACACCAACATTTTTTTTGCATCCTGAAAACAGGTAAATACCCGCTAAAAAAGCAGCGATTAAAAAAGAGACCTTGAATAAAAAGAAGGATTTTTTCATTTTAAAAGATTTTTAATTATTAAATTAGGGTTATAAAATTGTTCTACACGATTTTCATCCGGCCTGGTTTTATAGATTTGACCATAATGAAAATCGGTTCCGGCGTTATACTCCCATGCAAAATAGGAGGGTGCTCGCATTTGAAATATGCGGTTCTTTTTAAATTGTCGGGTTCCAATAGGGATGGTAAAGTGAAAACCTCCATTTAATTTACCACTTCCTAACATTGCAAAAAAACCAATTGCCGTTTCTCCCCAGTAACGGGTAATATCACCTCGCAATCCATAGTCACCATTCAGATAGCGACCAGCGGATCCATCGAGCTGAACATTTACCGGGCTATAATAAAACCCTCCCTTTAAAAAACAGGTTAGTGTCTTAAGATCATTCCGAAACCATTCCCTATCATGGTATTCATAGATTCCGGTAAAACCTCCATTGACCTTTAAATAAGCTTTTCCCTTTATGAAATAGCGGGTAAGTGAAAAATCAGACCCATACCTGTCGCTATTAAACTTGCCCAGAACAGCTCGTCCGAGGATTGTCCCAGGCAGTCGAAATTCTTGTGCAACAGTAATAATACCAGCCCGAATCAGATCCCCTTCCTGGCCAAAGACATAATGATTTGCCAATGGAAGAATCACCTGGCCGGTAAAGTTCATTCCACGCCAAAGCGAAACTTCAAGTGCAGGAGCAATATTTATTTGAACTTCATAAATCCGGGACAATAATACATTCATTACAGAAACCTGTGGATAAAAAATCAAATCGAATTTATTCAGATGAGAATTAACAGGTTTAATGCGTTGAAGAATTTTCCAGGTATTATCTGTTTTGTAAGATATCTGAAGATGAGTATTACCCGCGATTGAATCTGTTTGACCTTTAATAATTTGCAGAGAAGCCTGAGACTTAAATATGGTTTGGATCATTGGTAAATCGCTAATTAAAGTAACAATTTGCAAGGTATCATAACCACAATGGGAAAGGTTATTTAAAACCGTTTTCAGACCTTCGACTTTATTCCGAAAAACATTATTTTCACAACTAAATATTAAGGTCTTTCCCTTTGGTAATATCCGAATATTTTCATACCCGTCAAAAACATTCCGACTGATCAGATTCTCAATCGATTCCTGAGCCGAAAGTCTATGAGTATGAATTCCAATCATTAGAATTAAAATATAAACACGCGTAAAATATTTCACACTTAAATATTTCAAAAAAACATGAAAATCTGTTCAGCGATGAGTAGTAACATCCTTAGAATTAAAACTTCTTGCGATATAAATAAACCAATTCTTTGCAATTTTGAAAAACTGTAAATATTTTGTCTTTTAAAAACTAAAAGACCAACGGATGCGCGTTATATTTACTTACTGTAAAAAGCGAAATAAAATTACACAAATATAATATATTTTACAAATGACAAGTAATATCCAATCAAAATAAACGTGTTTAATATTTACAAAATAGGTTATAAATTAGTTTTTAAAGGATCTAAATAATCATAAATCCATTTAGTCGTTACATCTCAACAATAATGCCAATGCTACCAGTGATTAAGGTTTGGTTTTGAGGCGAAATCACTTCACTTTGGTTGCTTTTCCACCAGGTTTTAGAATAGCCCAGACCTCCAACCAACCGAATAAAATTGGCCATCCCGGCATTGCGCAGCTTATAATCGAATTTAAATTCCGAAAGTACCGTCCAGTCATAAATACCATCTTTCCTAAAATTCGAAAGGGGATAATTAGCAACATCGACTAAAATATATCTGTTCACATCGCCATAAACGCGATACAAATCAGAGCTGGCCAAATCATTGGTTCCATGAATAATAAGACGATTGTTTAACGACAATACTAAATCCGGAATTGCAACATTGACCAGTTTCCAGTTTAATTCAGCTGAGTTTGGAGGCAGATAAAAACCCAGATTAAAACCGTCATGAGTATAGGACAGGTCATTGGGACGCCCACCAAAAGCATTAAAAACGCTGTCCGGATAATGGGTGTAAGTAAACGGGGATAAACGGGTATACTTAAGGATAGAAGTTGTTGCAGGAATCATTGAAGATAAAAAGGCGGTTTTCCATCCCACCTGCAATGCATAACGATTTCCCGGCCGTTTAAACAGCGATCCTCGATTGGTAAAATTAAATTCATCTACAAAAAAACTAACCCAGGCTTTTCCAAATTGAGGGATCTGAGTAGCTATTTCAAAATTCATCGAGGTATTATCATGATCTCCCACATCAATCTGTGTTAAATGGGGGAGAACAAACGGAATCAGGTATGCCATCTCGAGTCGTTTCGACCAGACGTTCCCCCCTCCGGCAGATATTTGCAACCATTTGTTTGGAATGATCTCGAGTAAATGGTAGGTGAAATTTTTCTGAACCTGTCCAATATCATAGCCGTAGATATCCATTTTGTAATTGGGTGACTGACTAAAATAGGAGAATAACGAGCCGGTAAGAAAAGAATAACGCATCCAACTGGCAGGATGAAATTTAACTTCAAGACCTGGAAATCTTCGGGCTGTGGATGACAATACGAGGTTTTCCTGATCGAATCCCCATGCCCTTTGCTGATTATTAATACTGAACTGGACTGCCCCTGCAAACCATGAGCCATTTAATTCGGTCCGATAAATCATCCCTGCAGTAAGGGCATCCCGGTTAGCTAATCCCTCTCCCTGAGTTGCCGTAGTTAAAACATGCGCCCACATCGTATTAAAATTAAACTGGTAAGGCAAATGCGAATAACCTTGCCTTTGATTTGGAAAAACTATCTGACGATCACGCGTATAAGATTGAAAGAATAAATCAGGACTTAACCGCTCAACAGATAGACCCATACTCCCGGAATAAGTCAAATGTTCCCCTAAATCACCGGCGAAATAGGGCTCACCGATTAAAGAAGTCGACCATGAACCGTGATTGCCTAACCCCGTCCGGAAGGAAGTCTCGGCATTAAATCCTGACTGTATAAATTTATCGCCTGATGATTGCCGGTAAAACAGAGGACCGTTCGAATCCTGAATCAGGTCATTAAGATAGAGACGTACGATTCGCTTTTCTCGTCCGGATAAATTCTTTTGTTGACTTAATTGAACTAAAACTTCGGCAATATATCCTTTTGAATAGGGTTTAGCCTCCGGCATAAATCCCAGATATCCTTTTGCTTCAAAGTAATCAATAACCTGATATACTGAATTTGTCAGTGGAATTATAATATTCTTTAAGTGAATATTATTCGGATCTGAATTGATTGTCCGGATTGTTCTCCTTTTTTTTATATTAACCTGATTGTTTAAATCCGAATCGGAAGCTATTGATTTAACCTGAAAATTAGAATTTTTCGCCGGGCTAATTACATGCCAATCATTTACAGTGGAATAAGATACAGCTCCGGAGTTCTCCATATTAACACCTTGAGCAAAAACGGCAGAAGCCAGGAGAATATTCAATAAAAATACAAGTGCAGTACTTCTCAGGTTCATAAATATAATTTCAGGTTCATCAAATAAAGGTAACAGTAAAACATAACGACAAACTGTTGTGCAAATTGACAAAATATATTGTAAAATCAACTCCCTTATTCCAAAAATTCAAAAGGGAGAAAATAAAAAGGAAACTAATCGATGGTTAATAGGCAATACCATTGAATTTGTTACTTTACTTTTATCCCGATAACATTAGGGATTTTCCAAAAATGGTCGTTATTGTCATTTGCGTACGTCGTGGAAACATAACTTCCAATTTTTGAAATTACAGTATCTCCGGTGTGAATATAGATACTTGCTTCAGGCCCTCCTTCGAGGTAAACTGTAGTGCGGACTTGAGGAATAAGCAGGAAAAGAAAACCAATCATTTGCTGATGGGTATAGGGAGAACGGGTAAAAACAAAAAAAATATTTCCATCCGCATCAGTTGCTCCAATAACCATGCTGCACGATTGACCAGGTCGTTTATCCCATATCATCGGGTGGCCAGTGCCATCGATCATCCTGATTCCCTGGCACAATGTCTGATACTTTGATTGCAATGATTCCCAGGTTCGGCATGTCATATCAGTGATAACCATTGAAGTATCTGATAATCGTTTAGGATTCATAGCCATCATCACATTATAATTACCATTTAAACGGGAGTTGTTATAGTGTTTAAAGTTCTTTAAATATCCTTTGTTTGTGCGGTGATTTACCATATTAAACATCCCGGCATTAACAACCACATTCACATGAAAATCTTTAGCCCAGCTATCGGCAGAGCGATCATTGCCGATATTTTCAGAAGCACTGAGGATCCCAAAAGAACAAAGAAGGGGATTTACTTTGAGAATAAAAATCCGGGAATCACCCAAAATCGACTTTTCAGGAGCCTGAGTTTCGAAATATGACAACCCTCTTTTTAACTCAAGCCATCGGGGAATAACCTCCTTAGGTAAATCATCACCAAAACAGACATTGTTAAATCCCAAAATCACTGAAAGCAAAATAGACAATCCTTTCAGAAAACCGAATTTAAACATGTTTCCAATCAAATTTGGCCCTCTTAAAAGGGAAAAGATCGTATAATTCACCTGAATAGTAATACTCGTAGGCAATAGCGCCAAAAGAGTACGGTTTCTGACGAATCATTATCGTTGAACCGCCTACGATAGGATTTGCCTTGGGGACAGATACTTCAAATCCAACATTATATAAGGTGGCAAGAATTTCCGGGCGATCAGCGATAGGAAAACCGGCCCGCTCCCACTGCACTTTGATCTGCTTTATATTCAAAGCGGCATAAAGGTAGGAGTAAAAATGATTCTTAAAATCGGTTAATCTTCTGAATCGCTCACCTTCAATTGAGGAAGTTCGAAAATCGAGTAGTCGTTCATATTTCTCGCCAAGATAAAAAACAGAACGCTTATCTTTTAGATTACGCTCAATAGTTTGCGCAGTAGCGACTTTAATACCCGTAACACCTAATGAAAAAATTGATTCTACTGAAAGTACTTTGAGCGGGCTTATCCATCTTTTATAGGCTTCGCGATCGGAATTAAATAATCTGATCTGTTCCCCGACAAGTACAGCAACGATAAGACGTGGCTCAACATTGGTGAGATTTGCCACCGAGTCAATCAATAGTTTGTCCTTTGCAACCGCAATTTTAAAATCTTCCCACTCGGCAATATTCATCCAACCAAAAACACTTCCGCTGTTTCTTTGGGTTCCATCTAGCAGACTTCTGTTTTCAAACTCCTGCAGCTCAGAGATGTAGTTTTTATTGTCCTGCATGTGTATATTAACCGCCCCAATCATCCGTTCTGCCTCCTCCAAATTGTGACTTTTAAGATATGCATTCAGAATAAACTGCGAATTATCAGGATAATATTTATTTAAAACCAGTACTTTGTGAAAAAAGATAGCCTCCCGGTTGTTAACCTTATTTGTATCCAGGGTCGCTCTGCCATATTTATCTTTAATTTCCTGGAAATAACGATCATTATAATCTACTCCGCCAGGATCATCGGCGACATGCAATTTTATGGCAAAAAATGCCGATGTAAGAAAAAACCCAATCAGGGCAAAAGCCAGGATAAAACCACCCCCTAAATATTTGAACCAATTGTGCAAAGCCTCACGCTTTAGATCTAATTTCATGTATTTTAGAATTCTTACTTTAAAAGTTTTACAAAATTAGTATAAAGTGTGCGTTATTATTTGATTTAGACTTAATTAATTTTGATTTCTTCAATTAATAATTCTTAAAATTAGTTAATCCACTTGTTTAATATCTTCATTACTTTTCGACGCTGACCCAAAGGAAGTGTACCGATCCTGGTGCGGTGACTCCCGCCAGGCTGAACAACTTTGAGGATCTTATGATTTCCGTAACAGCTTACTGCAGAAGCCGTCCATGGATCATTTCCCCCATAAATAAGTAAAATCTTTTGAGCATCCTTCTTTAAGTAATTTTTTACAAGCAAGCTCATTGAAGGATCGTATTCAAACCTGGTGTTTGCAGGCATAAATAGTCTCAAAATATAACCCTTCGTATCGGTTAACGCCATAACTCCATTAAAAGGATCCGCATTATATCCATAATAGCCTAACTGCTTTAAGGCCTGAACAAAAAACGGGTAGGTCGGTTTACCACTCTCAATGTCAAAATAATCGGGAGGACAGACTTTAACCAAATAATTAAAAAATTCCTCATCGGTGGCAGCAGCCTGTGGAATTTCAGACACTGATCTCCCCCACTGCCAGAAAGAAAAGGCAAATTCCAAAACACAGAAATCATATATCTCAGTGATTTGAGCTCTAAAGTGAAATTTTTTATCATCACATAAACGGCTAAAAATGGGCAACAGATTGTTTTTTCTTTTTAGTAATTCGAGCTGGAAATGCTCAATTACAGCGCGCTGCCTGGCAGTTCCTGCCTGATGCCGGATAAAATAATCGTGCCGTTTCTCTTCAATCGAAAAATTAAGGGGGGCTACATAAGGAACAGAAATTTCAACATCATTGGGGTAAAGTGCACGGTGATAAAGAACAGTCTCTCCACCTTTACTTATTCCCGTACTGATCCATTTCTTTTGATAAAGTGGTTTAAAAAGCTCAACGATATGGTGATGATCAGCGGCTGCATTTTCCACTGTAAGAAAATTCCAGTTAATCGAATCAGGAACAGACTTTCCAAAGAAGCGGTGTTCAACAAATAACTGATTGGCATTCAGCAAAGGACATAGTTCATTAAGATATTTTGCACTCGCTCCATAATCGCCACCGTATCCTTCAGTTATAAAAACAACAGGTTTATCAATTCCCAGATTGGAAAGGACAACACGCTGTTCGAAACTTCCTGAATCAGGGTGAAGGTGATCGATTGGCTGTGTTACCATTACAATAAACGCCTCAGTAAAAAAAGAATTATGTTCCATTTTTTCCACCGACATAACACCTGGCAATGCCTTAATCCGGTCAGCAAGAAGCTGAGCGAATGAAAATTGCCAAAATACAAGCAACAAAATGGTGAGCCACAAGGCTCTTGAATATTTATTCATATCGATAGTTAACCTTAATTTGAAACAAACTTTACTTTGAATATGGCAAAAGAACAATAATATTTTGCCTGATTATATGATGCGAATGTTATTTAGAATCAATTAATTATTTAAAATCAGGATACTGATATTTGACGAATTAAATATAGCGGTGCTGTGAGCAGGATCACTAAAGACACGGAGGCTATTGCGATCCCCAGTCCAAAATGATCTGCCAATATTCCCAACATAGCAGAAAAAAAAGCTGAGAAAAGGGTTTCAAACTGCGAAGCGGTAGAAAGTACAGTAGCCATGATATCTGTGTCAAGCTGATTAGCCGTTTCGCTGACGGCAATCGGTTTGCGAAGATTTTCGATCAGGTAGATAACAATATAAAAAACTACAGCCAAGGCGGGGTATCCGGCATAATATGCCAATCCGCACACAATTCCGGCTATTACCCCTACTGCAAGTGAAAGGGAAAGTGCTTGCTGGAGATTTTTGGTCCGTTTTGAAAATGCAGAAGCCTGGCGCGAGGCATAACTTGTTACCTGATAGATGAGAAAATAAACGATTCCAACCACCATTGCACTGCGTTGTTCGTCAGAATATTTCACCATCACCGGAAGGGTCAGAGCCAAAGCAGCCAGTATGGGCTGCAGAAAATCCTTAACCCCCTTGTAATAACCCGAGAAGATTGAATTATTAATTGTCGTTTTAAGAAGACCAGGTTTTTTGAACGAATAAAAAAACTCGCGGATATTTCGGGAATAATTTTCACGTATTTCAGCAGGATGAAAACCTGACTTTGATCCGTCAAGTATCCCTGGATAAGTCGAGATCAAAATCAAGTCAATAAAATAAGGAATAGCAGAAAGCAGGAAAATCAATCGGTAATTGTGAGTAACAATCACGAACCCAGCAGCAATCAAGGCAGAAAGAGCTGAGCCTCTTTGGGACCAGGCACGGGTTATTCCGTAATAGGCCACCTTTTCATGTTGCCAACCATGGAGTTTCAAATAATGAAAAATCATCGCCTTATGGGTCCCTGTTCTAAGTGCCTCGCCTAAAGCAAATAAAAACATGGCCACAGTAAAACCCACAATACCAAAACTAAAATAAAAATAAATAAATGCAGCTATATAAAAAGCAAATGATGCCATTAAGGTACGTCGACGCCCCATTGAATCTGCGAGAATTCCTGCCGGAATTTCAAGAATATTTTGAGTGATCATCTGAAAACCTACCAATAAACCGATCTGAGTATAGTTAAGTCTGGCGTCAAGCAAAAACAGAATCAGAAAAGGCTCGAAAAAAATGAGATTTTTAAAAAATCCATAGGCACAAAATTTTCTGAATTGCTTGTCTCGGGCAAAAGTCATTTGAAATAAACTTTAGATTTCGGTTAAATACCCTTTATTCTGGCTACCCATCCTCCATTATTTGCCATCTTTACCGTTATAACATCTCCTTGACTAACATACTGTGATGAAATCTTCAGATTTTTGGGTGATACATTGGCATCATCTGCGTCAGCCCAGATCTCCATAAGCAATGATCCGGATTGAATAAAATCGAGTTTGATCGTAACCTCCTTCATCTTGCTATTATTCATAATACCCACAAACCAATCCTTACCGGTTTTTTTCGCCAAGGCCACGAAATCTCCCGGGTACCCGTCAAGAAAATGAATGTCATCCCATGTCGTGGGAACAATTTTCAAAAATTCGGCACCCGGCTGATTAACAATATGGTCAGGATGATCACAAACCACAGTTAGCGGGCTTTCGTAAATCACAAACTTCGAAAGCTCTGCTGCACGGGTATTCCAAACCAATGCAGGAGATTGGTTTTTGTATCCTGCTTTGGTCACATTCAAAAATCCACCGGGGGTATAGTCCATTTGTCCGGCGAGCATTCGGGTAAAGGCCAGTTTAACATTATGCTCAGGACTCATCTTATCGGAGAATTTATAATATTCATTACCCATAACCCCTTCGCGGGTAATCATATTGGGATAGGTTCGGATAATCCCATCGGGTTTGTAGGCTCCATGAAAATCGACCAACAGGTGATTTTCAGCAGCACATTTAATGATGTCGTGGTACCAGTTGACCATATCCTGGTCATCACGATCCATAAAGTCAATTTTTATCCCTGCAATTCCCCATTTTTGATACAACGGAAATGCTTTTTTATAAGCTGAATTCCGGTTAACATCGCTGTTGTAAAGCCAAAGAATGAGCTTAACATTTTTTGTATTGGCATATCGGATAAGCTCAGCCATATTGATCTGAGGAGCCTCCTTCGTGATATCAGCCTCCGGAACAGCATATTTACCATACCATTGCCAATCGACAAGCATATAGGGCCACCCCATTTCGGAGGCAAAATCAATATATTGTTTAATTACAGCCATCTCCATTTTAACCTCTCCACTCCACCAATGGTCCCAGGCACTTATACCCGGTTTAATCCACGATGGATCTGTTATTGCACAAGGTTCATTCAGGTTCTGAACAATCTCCGATTCGATAAGCTTTCCCGGATTATCACCGACCATAATAACTCTCCAGGGCGTATAAACCTCATCATTAAAACGGGCTTTAACCCCTGCTTCATCTTCACCCGGAAGCGGAACAAGCTTCGTGGTGAGCACATTCTGTTTGCCATTTGTACCAATATAAAAGGCAGGATAATTATCAATCACAGCTTCGGTTATTGCAACCCAGCACTGGTTACCATAGTCTAAAAGCATTGGTAATCCGGCTATCGTTTTATCGGATACATAACTTAATGGACGTTCAAAAAATTCAGACTCCTGTGAAGTCGAATACTTCCCGTACTCTACCACCCAGGCCTTAGGATTCCCCGGAATTTTAAATGTTGTCAGCTCCTTTGTGATCTGACGGTTCCCGTTCTTCTCGCTGCGAAAAAGTTTGGTGCGAAAGGCAACCCCATCATTGTAAACCCTGAAGGTAAGTTCCATTTGACGCATTAACCCCGATTTCTCATGAAGCAGAAGCTGAAGTTCACTGAAATTATTTACAACTACCGCATGTTTGGATTTAACAACCGGTTTCCAGGTTTCATTCACTACCTTTTCCCGATGGTCGATCACTGCAAATCCTCGATTCATCGAAGGTTCATTTTTGAACTCAAATCCGAGGGATGATTCCTGAATCAGATCCTTCCCATTAAAAGTAACGGCATAGGTTAGTTTTTCAGAATTGTTAATGGTGACATTTATCTTTTTATCCGGTGATGTTGCAAGATAGTTCTGTGAATAACAAACTGAGGAAATAAACAAAGAGAACAGAAAAAATTTAAAAGTGATATACTTCATAAAGTTAGTTTATGCTAAAAAAATGAACTGTTTCAAATTATTGAGAGAGGTTAAAATATACAAAATAACCTTGTAATGTTAAGAAATAAATAGAAATTCACCACCACCCGAACAAAACAAAGTTCATTCTGAATTTAACTTTACTGTTCAAAGCTCAGGTTAATAATATTTACAGAAGTGCACTACAAAAACAAATCTCGTTTACCGCCTAGGATTTCGCTGTATTCGGCACGGAATTTATGCAGAAGATGAGGTTTATTTTTGAAATAATCCATGGATTCAATTTCTCCTATCTCTTTCATTATTAGCGACTCTCCTATTTGGCGTGTCTCATCAGAAGCATAATCGCTAAGGTATTCACGAAAAGTGAGTACCGCATTTAGCTTACAGAATTTACCTTCATCACAGTGACTTAGCATCCCCATAATTGTTTCGCCTGTTCTGCCGCAGCGATAGCCAGCAGTACAAAAGGAGGCAATAAAACCCATTTTGGCGACCTCCTGAATCACCTGATCAAGATCGCGCGGATCTCCTATTGTGAACTGACTGGTATCGAGGTCTGTCTCTCTTTTCTGGTCACTGTATGCACCGATTCCTATTCTGGTTGATGCATCCGTTTGGGTACATCCAAGTTGAATTACCGCTTTTTTTATTGAAGCCTTCTCGCGGGCCGTAACGATCATACCAGCTGTAGGAACCGAAAGCCTCAATACTGCCACAAGTTTCATAAAATCATCATCCGATACATTCCATGGAGAATCGGAAGACAATTTGGAGCCGGAGGCAGGTGTCATACGTGGAAAAGAGATCGTATGCGGACCCACTCCAAAATGACGTTCCAGGTCAAGGGTATGGTAAAGTAATCCCATAACCTCAAAGCGCCAATCATACAATCCGAAAAGTGCCCCGATTGCCACGTCATCAATACCGGATTCCATAGCACGATGAAGTGCATATAGCCTCCAGCGATAATTTCCTTTCAATGTATTTTGCGGATGAACATCATGATAAGTTTGAGGATGATAAGTTTCCTGAAAAACCTGATAGGTACCGATCCCCGCCCCTTTTAGAATCCTTAATTTAGCAATCTCCATGGGTGCTGCATTAATATTGACGCGCCTTATCGAAGAGGGACGTCCCGATTGAGCTGCAATTTCCGAAACGCTATATACCGCTTTAACAGCAGCCGCCATATAATCAACATCTGAACGGTAATGTTCTCCAAAAACAAGGATTAACCTTTTGTGACCCTCCTTTAAAACGGAGACAGTTTCAAGCTTGATCTCATCAAAGGTAAGTATGCGCCTAATCTCCTGGTCATTGGCTTCCCGAAATCCACAATAGGCACAATTATTTACGCAAAGATTAGAACAATACAGCGGGGCAAAAAATACAATTCGATTATCATAAACCTTTTTCTTCACCTCAAGAGCTGTATGGAATATCTCCTCCCATATTTCCGGTGAAGTAACGTTAAGTAAGGCGGCAGTCTCATCGGGTGCCAACGTTTTAACAGAAAGTGATTTCTGAAGAATTTCCCTTACCCGTTCTTTGGATGGATTAATATTGTTGGTGAGTTTCGTGAAGATTTCATTGGAATCAATAAAATCTTTCCCGTTGACAAGGTATTTGTCAATTTCCTCCTGAACAATAATGTTCCTGATCCAATTACCTGCAGATTTATTTTCCATCTCAGCAACTATTATGATACAAATATAACCATTCATATAGCCCTTTCTTCAAAAAGACCATTAAATCCCGGAGTTCTGAAACTTTAAAACATGAAAAACCTTTTTGTATCTTGGTGGGCCTTATAAATCGTATTGGATGTGCTGAACCGACGAGATAAATAGTGAATAAAGGCTTAATTATTAAATGCTTAATTAAAATCATTATGGATAATAAAAAACTCATAGGCGATGCCGAGATATTTGTGAAGTCGGTTTTAGAGGGGGATGGCTCAGGACATGATTGGTGGCATATAGAGCGTGTAAGAACAATGGCGATGCGGATTGGCAAAGCAGAGGGTGCCGATCTTTTTATTGTTGAGCTTGCGGCTTTACTGCATGATATCGACGATTGGAAACTTATTGGGGATTCAATCTCCCAACAAAAAGCGAAAGGGTGGCTCCTTCAGTGCAATGTTGATCAAGAATTAACAGCAAGGATATGTGCCGTAATTGATGGAGTAAGTTATAAGGGTGCTCTGGTAAGTACGGCCACTGTTGATCCCGAATGTAAGGTCGTACAGGATGCTGACAGGCTTGATGCAATAGGAGCAATTGGTATTGCAAGAACTTTTGCTTATGGAGGAAGCCGGGGACGAGCCATTTATGATCCCAATATTGGGCCAATAATGCACGAAAATTTCAATGCCTATCAAAAAGGTGATGCGCCTACAATTAACCATTTCTACGAAAAGCTATTATTATTAAAAGATCAGATGCAAACAGCAACGGGACGAGTTTATGCCGCCCAGAGGCACCAATTCATGCTTGATTATCTTGAGCAGTTTTATGCCGAATGGAATGGGGGTGAATTTTAAAAGAATTATCACAAAAAATATTTATTTATGCAAATTGTTATGTAACTTTGGGTGATTACTTAACGCTATAATCCATTTCCGGATCTGCTTCCTGCAAAACAGCAGGATATTTATTCAATTTTTTTGCTGTAATTCTTAATCTAAAAAATCTGATTTCTTATGAAAACTACGATTTTTTCGTTTTTGCTTCTGGCAGGAATAATTCTTGCCGGATGTTCTCCCAGGCACCCTAAAATTGGTCTCCTTGTTCACAGTTTTGATGCTCCACGCTGGCAAAATGATGAGCGCTATTTCCAGGAGGCTGTTAAACAACTGGATGGAATTCCAATTGTCCGTGTTGCAGACAACGATGCCAGGAAGCAACTGGCCCAGGCCAAAGAACTGATCAGTAAAGGTGCGATGGTTCTTGTGGTCATTCCCGTTGACCAGGCTACAGCTTATCAGATTGTCAATCTGGCTCACAAAAAAGAGATTAGGGTTATCGCTTATGACCGGCTAATTAACAATTGCAGATTGGATTACTATGTTTCTACAGATAATATCCGGGTTGGTGAAATCCAGGCCCAATACCTTACCAAAATAAAGCCCAAAGGAACTTATGCCTTATTGGGTGGTCCTCCAAATGACAATAACAGCAGGATGCTTTATATTGGCCAGATGAATATCCTGCAACCGATGGTTGAGCTTGAAGAGATCAAAATTGGATTCAGGCAATTTGCCAACGCCTGGACAACGGAAGAGGGATACCGCCTTGCCGTCGCCAGTCTTGACAGTACCGCGAACAAACTTGATGCGATCATTTGCGGAAATGACGCAATGGCGTTGGGAGCCCTCAAAGCCTTAAAGGAACGAGGACTACTTAAAAAAGTTGCAGTTGCCGGTCAGGATGCCGATATGGCCAATATTCTGGAAATACAAAAAGGAAATCAGGCTGTGACTGTATTTAAAAGAATCAAGACAATGGCCACCACCGCTGCTGAAATTGCAATCCATTTGGCAAAGGGTGAAACTATTGATCCTTATCACTCTACAATCAGTAACGGAGAACGTTTGGTTCCATCATACCTTGTCGATGCAATTGCAGTCCACGAAGGTAATGTTGAAATGACGGTAATTGCTGAAGGTAATTAAGCCATATTTAAGGCACTTAAACTCATAATTGATCTTTCGGTAAATTTTCAGCCGCAAAGGTGAGTTCTTCATACCATTGGGGGCCATAAGTACGAACAAGTGGCTCCTTAAGGTATTTCCATAGCGGTGATCCCTCGCTTTTTCCGCATATCCTACCTGGCTTACAGATATCGAGCTCCTGATAATTCACCGCATCAAATCGTTTGTAGGATGTGATTCGGATAGGAAACAGATGGCAGGATACCGGTTTACGAAAAGTGGTCTTTTTATCAAAATAAGCACGCTCAATTGCGCATTTAGTAATTCCCCGCTCATCGACGAATGTAAATGCACACTCACTGTTGTTGACTAGTGGTGTTACCAGATCGCCATCAGAATCGATCAATGAAAACCCCTGTTTTTTAATTTCTGCAATATTCTGTTCAGAAAGATACTCTTCAAATACAGGATACAATGCCTCAATGATCTGAGCCTCCTCTGGAGTTACCGGTGCGCCGCTGTCTCCAGCGACGCAACAGGCACCTTTACATTTTGAAATATCGCAACAAAACTCTTTTTGGATGACATCCAAACTAACAATTGTCTTTCCTATTTGCAACATACTACTTTTCAATCAGCACTTTACCAGTCATATCCGAAGGAATTTCCACTCCCATAATGGTAAGTAAAGTTGGAGCTACATCAGCTAAAATACCATCAATAACCTTAGCCTCGGTATGATCAGTAACCCAAATAAATGGTACAGGATTCAATGAATGGGCAGTGTTTGCGCTGCCATCATCGTTCAATGCAAAGTCAGCATTGCCATGATCAGCAATAATTACAACGTCATATCCGTTGCTGCGGGCAGCTGTCACCACCGCTTCCGCGCACTGATCAACAGCCTGAATAGCTTTTTGAATGGCAGTATAAACTCCGGTATGCCCAACCATATCCCCATTTGCAAAATTCAGACAAATAAAATCGGCACTTTTCGCATTTATCTCATTGATAATAGCTTCCATGATTAATGGAGCCGACATCTCAGGTTTAAGATCATATGTAGCCACTTTGGGTGAAGGTATAACAATACGTCGTTCACCAGGAAATTCAATTTCCCGGCCACCGGAGAAAAAGAAAGTAACATGAGGATATTTTTCGGTCTCTGCAATTCTAATCTGCTTTAAACCAGCCTTGGAAACTGTTTCACCCATGGTGTTTTCCACATTATCCTTATCGAAAATAACATGAATACCTTTAAATGCAGACTTGTAATTAGTCATAGTATACCATTCCAAAGGTATGGTTTTCATCTCCTGTGCGGGATGATTCTCCTGAGTAAAAACAATTGTAAGTTCGCGTAGCCGGTCGGTCCTGTAATTATAACAGATTACAACATCTCCTTCCTGAATAGTCGTTAGTGGCTCGTTATTTTCGTCAGTTAAAACAATTGGATCGATAAATTCATCGGTTATCCCGGCATCATAAGAGTCCTGAATCGCAGCAAGAATATCATTGCTTTTTTTACCGGCAGCCTTGGTCATTAAATCATAAGAGAGCTTAACCCGATTCCAATTTGTATCGCGATCCATACCATAATAGCGGCCAATTAAGGTCGCGAATTTGGCATTCGTATTTTTGAGCCCTTCAAGATCCTCTTTTACAAAATCGTAAGCCGAACGCGGATCGGTATCTCTGCCATCAGTCATTCCATGAACAAAAACTTTCTCCAGACCATGCTCTGTAGCCATCTGGGCCAGAGCAATCATATGTAAACTCAGTGCATGAACCCCGCCAGGACCAATTAATCCAACCAGGTGAACTTGTTTATTATTCTCTTTTGCATAGTGGTAAGCTTTAAGAATCTGTGGATTATTCCACAAAGTTTTTTCTCTTACTGCTTTATTTATTTTAACAAGATCCTGATAAAGGACACGGCCAGCACCAATATTGAGATGTCCAACCTCTGAATTGCCCATTTGCCCATCGGGTAAACCTACATGTTCACCACAAGTAAGTAAGGTGCTGTGGGGATATTTCTCATAGAGCGAATCAACAAAAGGTGTGGGGGTGCATGCTATTGCGTCTGATGTAGATTTATTTCCCAAACCCCATCCATCCAGGATCATCAGCAATGTTCTTTTAATATCTGACATTTATATTTTATTGAGTTAAACAGTTAAACTTTGCGGCAAAAATAGCCTTTTTCGAAACAATCAAAAAATGTTTGATAAAAGCCTTTTCAGATTTAACGATTTGATATTGATTACCACTGAAAATATTGGGTAAAAGAAAGATTATTAATCAAAAAAAGGTGAAATCCGATTAAGATTTCACCTTTTTTATTCCTAATTAGTCCCAAATTATTTAACAGGGGCTGCTGCAGGAGCTGCAGCTGGTGCTGGGGCAGGCGCTGGAGGATTTGGATTTGGCTGCACAGTGCCTTTAATCTGTAATACTACAGGATTTGCATCAGCATTGGTATTTACAGTTACAGTTTTGGTAAAAACACCGGGTGTTGCAGCATTATAAGTAGCTGAAACAGTTGCACTTTTTCCAGGCAAAATTGGTTCCTGTGAGTACTTCAAATTGGTGCAACCACAAGATGCCCTGGCTGAACTAATAATTAAAGGCTCTTTACCATCATTTGTTAATGTAAATTCAGCTGTTTTTGGAATACCAAAAGCAATGCTTCCAAAATCATTAATCATCTTATCCCATTTCGCAATCGGACCATTGGGATTAACAACAGCTTTTGCCGCAACTGCAGGAGCAGGCTGAGCTGTTTGAGCATTAATCTGTATGGCAGCAAACAGAGGCAGAACTAACAAAAGAATTAATTTTTTCATCTTTTACAAAATTGATTAATTTAAAGTGCAAATATGTAATATTTTTTTTTCATTCTGAAGTACATTCCTGTAAAACAACAGGGTTCAACTGTGAAAAAATCTAAAAATGACCAATATTTATGTTATTCAGCCTATTTTAATACATTTAACCGTTAAAAAAATACCTTTGTAAACAATAAATATCATTAGCTGATCTGACAAATCATGAGTTTATTTAAAAAAAGCGGATTTTTTATTTTTACACTGCTTGCACTTGGGTTTTCGAAAGAGCATAAAAATTTACCGGGAATAACACCCAACAAGTTGAAACAGCACGTGAGCTACCTCGCCTCTGATGCACTGAAAGGCCGGCTAACAGGAAGTGAAGGAGATAGCCTTGCTGCAGATTATATCCTCAAACAATTTAAAAAAAGCGGACTAAAACCACTGTTTAATCAAGGTCTTCGTCCGTTCCGGGTTACCGATAAAATAATTAATGGTCAATCGAACACATTCTTAATTAAAGATACCCTACTCAAAACAGATATTGACTTTGCACCTCTTGCCTTCTCTGAAAATGGGATATTTTCAGGAGAGGTCGTTTTTGCAGGGTATGGTTTTGAAATCCATGAAGATTCATTAAAATGGAATGATTATTCCGAAATTGATATAAAAGGAAAAATTGCCCTAATCCTCAGAGGTGATCCCGAAATTGAAAAATCAACCACTCCTTTTGCAAAATACAGCAAAGACAGAGATAAAGTTTTGGAAGCAAAAGACCTAGGCGCCAAGGCTGTATTATTGGTTTCAGGAAAATTGTTTGATCCTGAAGACAAATTTGAACCCCTTGTAAAGGGTGATCAACCGGTAGGTATTCCAGCATTTCGCATCACCAGGAAGGTTGCCAACAACTTGCTTAAATCTCAAAATAAGACGATTGAGGATCTGGAAAAGAAACTCAATGAATTTCGTAAGCCTTCAGGTTTTTTAACGAATCAGGCAGCTTCGGGGCAATCGGATGTTATTCAAACTACCGCTCCGACACGAAATGTTGCAATGCAAATTCAGGGAAATGACCCATACCTTAAAAATGAATATGTCATTATTGGAGCCCACTTCGATCATCTGGGTATGGGTGGCATTGGATCGGGAAGCCGGGTTCCCGACACCTTAGGGGTCCATTACGGAGCTGACGACAACGCTTCCGGCGTAGCCATGATGCTCGAACTGGCCCATAAATTAGCCTCCGGATCAAAAAACCTCAAAAGAAGTATCGCTTTTATAGCTTTTTCAGGTGAAGAGGAGGGGTTACTCGGCTCCAAGTGGTTTATCGACAGTTCAAAAATTGATTTTAAGAAAATAAATGCAATGGTTAATCTGGATATGGTAGGCCGATTAAACGAAAGTTTGAGTTTACAAATAGGCGGAGTCGGAACTGCTGAGCCGTTTAAAAAAATGATCGCAACCTTCTGCGATACCACACAGCTGAAGCCAATACTTGCAGATGAAGGATTCGGCCCGTCGGACCATGCTTCATTTTACGGGAAAAATATCCCGGTCCTCTTCCTCTCTACAGGGGCTCATCTGGATTACCATACTCCAGAAGACACCTGGGATAAAATCAATTATGATGGGATGGTTAAAATATCGGATCTCTCTTTGCAGCTGATTACAGAACTTGCCAACGGTGCGAAACTTGAGTTTAAGGAAGCGGGGCCAAAAACAGGATCCTCGGGCCGTGCCCGCAGAAAAGGAATTACCCTCGGAATAATGCCTGACTTTGCAGGTAATATTAAAAACGGACTGCGTGCTGACTTCGTAACAGCCGGTAAGCCTGCTGCCCTGGGAGGGATGGTGAAAGGTGATATCATTACATTTATCAATGGTAAGCCGGTAAACAATATACAGGATTATATGTTCAGGTTAAATCAGCTTAAGCGAGGCGAAACGATCAGCGTTGAAGTGCTTCGGGATACTAAAAAAGTAGTGCTGGTAATTCAGTTATAGAAAATAATTTAGACCAAATCAATTTTAAATTGCATGGAACACGAAGAACGCTTTGTAGAACTCAATCTCCAGTTACCACCTGCACCGGAACCCAAGGGGGTTTATACTCCCCTGCTGCGTGTTGGAAATCACATTTACGTTTCAGGGCACTTGCCTGTAAATAGCGACGGAACCATCCAACGTGGCAAAATTGGCAAGGATATCGATCAGGAGGAGGGTAAACTTGCTGCCAGACAGGTTGGATTAACCATTTTAGCTACGCTGATTTCCAATCTTGGTTCTCTTAATCGTATTAAACGGGTGATAAAAGTTTTTGGTATGGTAAATGCCACAACCGATTTTGAAAAACAACCCTATGTAATAAATGGATGCAGTGAACTATTTGTTGAAGTATTTGGCCGGGAAAATGGAATTGGCGTTCGCAGCGCTTTTGGCGTAGGAAGCTTACCGGAAAATGTACCGGTCGAAATAGAAGCAATCTTTGAACTAAATGAAGAATAAGATTTCTGTGTAAACACCTAAGGTTGTCTTAAAAATAATTTTAAAAATAATTTTTACTTTTAAGACAACCTCAGCCTGTTAAATATGCTACTTATTTTATGGAATAAATGGAGGAATTAAAATAGATGAATAACAAATAAAATCTCCACAAATAAACTAAGTAATGAGTATAAAAAGATGTCGTATTTCGTATTAAACCTTTAAGTTGGTAAAAAAAAATCGCCACCAAAACACCATCCCGCAAAGCGGGACCAAAAAGGCACGAAAGATATTTGCTGGATGTATTTCAGTGGAATTTAGTGTTTCCATGATTTCGTGGCATTTTTTTATTTGGGATCATTAAGAAACCAGGCCATTATGGAAATACGACATTATATCCTTCCTATTAATTAAGAACACCATTATCAAAAAGGGGTGAGTTTTAGACTATTATTTAAGCTTGTTTTTTATTAAAACACCTAACCCATGCTATCTCAAAGTGGTGTGGAAGGGAATCCGAATTTAGCGGCTTATGAATACTTCCAACGAAGTTCAGGAATAGTTCCTCTCTTTTCTGTGTGAAAAGTTCACGGTGAACCTCGAAATTATTTATTTTCCAGATCAAAGAATCTCCAAAGATCTCGAGTCTGTATATATGGTAATCATTAAAATCAAGACCTTTAATCTGTGCTATTTTCTTTTTATTCCCATTTCCAGGTTGTTCAATAATACCAAATCCAACTTTTTTCGATCCGCTACGGAACACGTCAATTTGAGGAAATGGCTGATAACTTGTGAGCGAAAAAGCACTGGTAATAGCGCTATCTGCACGGAATTTTACTTTTGCCTCAATAATTCCATCCATAAACTTAAAACTGTTCCCTGAGTTTAACATGGCCGATGAATACTCAAATTCTTTGGGCAACAGACCGAATGAAGGATCCCATATTTTTCCCTGAGACTTTTCTGCTTTGGTAACAATTGAAAGAACTTTATTTTTGATCTCAATGTTATCGACACCTTTGTAAGCCTGTAATTCAGCTGCCTGTGAAAAACTAAACCCTGCTATTTTTGATCCCCAGAAATTCTCTGGCTCCCAAATAGTTGTTGAAAGATCCGGATTATCAAAATTCTCATCCAATAAGATCACCCATTGATCAAAGAATGAGAGCTCTGACCGTTTTTTAAGCTGATGGTACGAAATAATAATTCCACTCTTTTCCAATTCCTGAAGTTCCATTTCTACCTTATAGCCGGCAGTCTGCTCATATCTTTTTTTATTCCTCAAAAATTCAACCCGTTGTATAAATTCAGGATCTTCAACCATCAATCTTAATTCATTTAACCGTGCCAATGCAGCAGAGATGCTTATCTCTTTAAAATTTGCATAAGCTGATGAATTAATGCATTTTAGATAAAATCGAATATTCTCATTTTTTGATAAGTTTAAAAATTCAGCAAATACTAAATAATCAGGGGTCGAGGAATAACGATTATTATCCATTAAAAAGGCCTCTTGCTCAAGAAAATGGGGGTGATTCACCTCCTCTTTGAGCTGTTCGATCCGGTTATGCCAATCATGCTTTTCAACGGTTAAAAGATTTTTGTAGGCAGAAGAATTTAAAAAATTACGGTAAGCTTTCACTTTTAAATCCTCAACTTCAAGATTTGCGGCCTTCCCCTTTTCTGCTGCCTCAATCTTTAAAAATGCATGATATTCATCAGAGGCTATCGTTTGGTAATACTGTTTTAAATGACTGTTTTTTTGCAGGGCAATATATTCATTCCTCAATAAATATTCGGGAGAACCTTTATATCGCAGAGCTGCAGTCTCCTTTTTGCGATGTATAAAATCGGGAGATTGAGTAATTTTCTCCAGTTCGTGATATTTCTGAAGCTCCTCACCCTTTGAGATGGCAATAAATTTATCGTAATCTGAAGATTGTACAAACCTGAAATATTTTTTAATCGCACTTAATTTTTCAAGTGTAGCGAGTTCATTCAATAAATGATCTTCATTACTCCCCTTCAGTGTAAGGTTGTTTATTTCCCGTTTCTTGGTTTGAAAATCATCCGATTGCACCTGAAGTTTTAGCTCATTGTAGCGCGAAAGTTCATCAGAAGCTTCAATCAGACTCAACTCCTCCTTCATTTTAAAAAGTTCAGCCCAGGCAAGATCAATCTTTTGAGTCTTAGGAATTAATCCGAGCGAATAACGTAAACGAAATGAAAATGACATATAATTTATTTTTAATCTGAACTATACAAAATTAGCTATTATGCCTGAATAAGTGGAAGGAAGTAATGAAATAATAAAAAAAAAATCGTCTGTCAGCGAAAACAGATGCTCTTTTTAACCGATTATCGAAGATTACAAATGAAAAAGTTTAATTTTGAAAATTCAGGATTTAAAATTTTTAAATGAATTTACCCGAACTATTTTCACTCAGAATGAAGAAGATTCTGAGTTCGGAATTTGATCAGTTTCAACAATCTTTTGACAATGAAATAGCAACTGCGGTAAGAATAAATTCTTCCAAACACAAGGATAAACTCTCGCTGGATGCTGTTAACTATTGCAATACAGGATATTATCTGCCGAAAAGACCTCTATTCACCATTGATCCATTTTTTCACTCAGGGGTATACTATGTTCAGGAACCGAGTTCGATGTTTTTGGAACAGGCCATAAAACAATCCGGGCTAAACCCCGGTTGTAAAGTGCTCGATTTATGTGCCTCGCCGGGAGGAAAATCGACCCACCTGGCCTCATTATTATCATCAGATAGTCTTCTTGTCAGTAATGATGTAATCCGGTCAAGGAGTCAAATACTATCCGAAAATCTAAAGAAATGGGGCAATCCCAATGTCGTAGTCACCAATAATGATCCGCATGATTTTCAGCGCTTACCCGATTTTTTCGACCTCATTGTCGTAGATGCCCCATGTTCCGGAGAGGGGCTATTCAGACGAGATCCCAATGCTGTTCAGGAGTGGTCACCCGACAATGCGCAACTTTGTACACAACGGCAACAAAGAATTCTGGCAGACGTCTGGCCGACTCTGAAAGAGGGAGGCCTATTGATTTATAGCACATGCACATTTAATCCTGCGGAGAATGAGGAAAATATTAATTGGCTTAACGAATTTGCAGATGTAGAACCAGTGAGCCTAAATATTGATAAGCAATGGGGTATTACCATCACAGAGGCAGGCAGTATTCCATGTTATCGATTTTATCCTCATAAAGTTAAAGGTGAAGGTTTTTTTATGGCGGTAGTTCGCAAAGGTGGCAGTCATAATCAGCTTCATCAAAGAAAGTTAAAAGATAATCCGCTTCTGGCTTCCAGGTCAGAGAAAGAAACAGCAAGATCCCTGCTGATTCATGCAGACCTTGACACCTTAAAATTTGAGGATTCCTTATTAGCCTTTCCCGCTGGTCAGGTAAGTGAATTAATACAAATAAAAAATAATCTCAGGATACTTCATGCCGGGGTAAAGGTTGGTGAGATCAAACAAAAAGATCTCCTTCCGGCACATGAATTGGCACTCTCCTCAATTTTAAAACGGTCACTCTTTCCTGAGATTGAACTAACCATTGAAGATGCCCTTACATACCTAAAACGGGACGACATATCGCCAACCTCTGCAAACAAAGGGTGGAATCTGGTCACATACAGGAATATTCCACTGGGGTGGGTAAAAAATCTGGGAAACCGCTTTAACAGTGCATTTCCCAAAGAGTGGAGAATCAGAATGTCGATATCTGAGTTTAAAGACGACAGACTGAAGGCCGAGATGGAAAAGTTTCCACTTTAAAAGTGAGGGCCCAACTAATAGTCAAGGGATGTAGATACACTGACAGTCAGGCGCTCACAGAGACAACACCATCAACTAAAGATGGCTCACATCAAGCTGTCGTTTCCGGGTATTAACTCGATGCTGTCCCCACACAATAATTGCCAAGCCCAGTATCGCAATTACTCCACCAATCAGTTGATGAGGCAGCGGAATCGTTCCAAAATAGAGAAAGGCAATCGGAATGATAATAATTCCTTTCGTCGATTGAATAATCGTTCCACGGGAAGCTTCGATATATTGATAAGCCTTATAAACCAACAAAATAGCCAGAACAGGATCGAGAATTGCAACAATAAGGGTATAACCAAATCCGCTGGGAGTAATTAACAATGGAGTACCGGATGCAATAACCCAAACCGAGAAAAAGATTAGCATCCAAAAGGTACGATTAAAACTCAGAATCTCAGGAGTCAGATTATTGACTTTTGAGCGCACAATCACAGTGGCGGTGGCAGCACCCAGGCAATTGAAGACCACAATTCCCACTCCGGGTATAAAAAAAGTTGCCCAGGTTAAACTTCCGGAATAGCTGGTTAGCAAGGCACCGGTAAAGACAACAACTATTCCAATACTTTCGATCGGAGAAAAGCGTTCTTTTAAAAATAAAATCCCTAATATGGTCGTAAAAAGGGGAAACAGATTTCCAAGAAAGCCGGTTACTGCCGGTTCAGGAATTGCCTTTATGGCAGCATAAAAAGTGAAAACGGTAAAGATTTCAAGCAACCCGAGCGTCGGAAATATCCACCATCGGGGTCGGGGTACAGATGCCAGTTTTGTAAAGCCCCCTTTAACGCCAAGAATGACCAGGTTAATTACAAATCCTGCTGCACACATTACCAACAAAAACAAGGGCAAAGAGATCTCATTCAACGCAGCTTTACTAAATACGTAAACATTACTGAAGGCAAGAGTTGCCAGCCCAATATATAGGTATCCCTTTGCAATCGTATTTTTCACCCGGTTTTATTTATTTTGATTGATGCGGTAAAGGTATAAATGATTCCAGACTGTACTAAAAATTAACTTCCAACTCCTCAAACCGGGCAGCGGCATTCAAAAAGTGGGCCGTAATCCAGAAGACTGTCCAATGTTCGGAATATCCACCACGCAAACGAAAAACATCAGACATATCACCAGCCTGTGCAAAATTGGTGTGCTGTAGCTGCTCCCCCTGACTTCCATAAGGATCGGTTAGCTGGCCACAGGAGAGAAACATCACCTTGGCCAATCGTTTGAGATTTTCATCATTGGTAAGGGTTCCTATCCGGTACACTTCAGGAGTGAATATTACGCCAAAAACATCAACATGTTGATTTTGAGGAGAAACCACAGTCCAGCCACGTGTTTTAAACCTATAATCGGCCATGCGACCTGGTGTAAGCGGAATATCCCAAACCACAGTATAACTAAGACATACATCGCAGGCATGCCTTGCATATTCGAGATATTTGGCTTCTCCGGTTAAATCGTAGACATTGAGAAATGCCTGAAAAGCAGCCCAGGCCCCCTCCTTGTCTTCACCGGAAGCATCAAGGGTGCCACCCCAGTAAGGTTCACTCATATCCAGATGACGATGTGCATAATAATCGGCAGCTTTGACAGCTGCCTTTTTGAAATATTCAGATTTAAAAAGTTTAGCGGAAATTACGAGCGGGGCAACATAAAAAGCCTCAGCCGTAGACCGGGGTGACCAATCAGATTTTAAGATTCGCCCGGCAGCAGCCTCTGAAGCTTTACGCAAAAAAACTTCCCACTTTGTAAGGTCGTAACGTTTATTCTTCCTGCCGGCTTCGATTGCTTTAGAGAGGTTATACATCCCCTGCCCCATTGAAACAGGATCTGAATTCACCCACTTTCCCGAATTCACCTTGTACTCAACGGGAAAACCATCAGTATTCAAAGGAGCTGTGGCAAGAAAATCAAGCGACTTCTGCACCATTTTATCGATCATCGGATCATTATCAAAAAGGGCTTTCAGATTTTGAAGTGAAAAACCGGGGGAATCGGCCTGGCCACACCAACCCATAACAAACTCCGGGGAACCTGGTCTGTCATACATATTGAATCCTGCATATTCATCTCCTTCGCACCATCGCGACTTTGCCAAACGATATTTTGACTCAAGAATTTCCTTATAGGTTGGAAGGTCTTCAGTGTAAAATGGTTTATAAAGAGCTATAGCATCGTGGACCGGTTTTTGAAATGCGGTACCCTGTTTTTTGGTCGGAAAAGCATCGAGATAGAAAGACTTTTCAATAACCATGCCCGGGCTCATTTTAATAAACGTATTATCGTATTTCATCATTCCGCATTGGAGTGATTTGGCCACACTTTTCTTATCATTATAGCTGATTGGCCCCGATAAAAGGGTCAACTCTGAATGGTCATCATGTGCGATCACCCCCATTGACCACCAATGATCAAATAATCTGGCATCTCTCAAAGAGCTCGGGACGGTGTGGATGACCGCACTAAATTTATCCTTCGATTCGAGACAAACAAATGGCATCGGATAACGGTGATCTTCAAAGATCGCCATTTCACCCGAGACACCGGAATAATGGGGCACACAGTCCGGTGTATTTTTGCCACCTGAAGGATTTCCATAATACAAAATCCCCGGTAAAAAAGGTTGTAACTCTTTTCCGGGAACATTCCACCTCACGGAAAGGGTTATAGAATCTATGTCTGCTGTACCGGTCCATTCGAATCGCCGGATACACCGGATAAGCCCTTTTTCGGATCTGTAGGCATCTCTGATTTTAAAAATACCTGTCGGCAATTTTAACTCCCCTTTAAGGATTCGCCAGTCTCCTGAATATTCACTGACAACCGGCGAAGCATGATGCCATCCAGCCGGCCAGCTTTTTTCCCACGCAGTACCAATCGACCACAACCCTTCAACAGGCGGTGAAAGGATCACCTTGCCCCCGACTACAACCTCAGGAAGATACATTCCCATATTCTCCTTTACAGACAACTCTGCGATCTGTCCAATCGCCCCGCAGGAAAACAGAAGAAATATACATAAAACATAAATTTTATTCATAAGTTATTTTTCAAAATATATCTTATCACTTATTGGTTAAATAGTTAATGACAAAGACCGGTAAAGACTCGTTAGAATTAGCAGCAATAGATCGTATATTGAAATGTGCCGCTTGAAATTCCCCCTTCGTTCAACGAGGGAATTTCAGCGGCATACCCTTTGGGAATTAACCCCTAAACAATATCAGGAACAATATATGGTTTCCGGTATTCACGTGTAAGGAGTTTATTAGCCTCCTTATCCTTTATAAACTTCTCCTTTACTCCGTCAAAATTCAGTTCACGTCCAAGCCGATAGGAGATATTGGCAAGTGCAGGCAGCGCAGAGGACATAAATCCATCAGCGATATCACAATGAAGGTCTTCATTCTTTCCGGACCGGATTGCATCCACGAGATTGGCGTAATGACTTCCACCACCCGGAGGGGCAAGAAAAGTTGGATCTGCAGGTTTTTCTCCAACACCTGATCCTGCAAAAGGTTTGTCCTCCCGCTTGCGGTAAGCTTTCCAGTTACCACCGTCAATTTCAAGGTAGCCCTCTGTTCCGTAAAACATATTCCCAACTCTGATTCCCATACCCGATTCGGTATTGGTATACCGACCACGTGTTTCAAATTCAAGAATTTTACCATCGCTGTATTTAATCAGTGATGTTTGTGTATTTGGGGTTTCCTGTGCACACTCTTTCGGATTAATGCCAAATACGTTCCCCATCGAAAAGACAGAAACAGGATGTTCGTGTTTATTCAATCCCCATCGTGCCACATCGAACTGGTGAGGACCCTGATTTCCGGTATCACCTCCACCAGTCTGCCAGAACCAATGCCAGTTATAATGCCCCTTCTTCTCGTTATATGGCCTCCAATCGCATGGACCGAGCCAATAGTCGTAATTCAGTGATGCAGGCGGCTGACTGTCTGCTGTAATTCCGAAGGAATCACGAGGCTTAAAGCACAACCCTTTAGCCATAAAAACATCCCCGATACCCCCTTCATGCAGAAATTTCATCGCTTCCATCACACCCGATATCGAACGGTTTTGAAAGCCGGTCTGCACACGGACATTATACTTGCGGGCAGCCTCAATCATTTTTCGCCCCTCAAACAGATTATGCATCGCCGGCTTCTCAACATATACGTTTTTACCGGCCTGACAGGCCCAAATCGTTGCAAGTGCATGCCAGAAGTTTGGAATCGCCAGCGAAACAGCATCGATCTCCTTATCCTCAAAAACCTTGCGCATATCCCCTTGCGTGGTCGGTGTGTCACCCGTCAGCGATTGAACGGTTTTAATCCGGTCAGCAAAAAACTGTTCATCAACATCACAAAGTGTTTTAAGCCGAACATTATTTGACTCTTTAAGACCACACCAGCTTTTAATATGTGAACCACCCTGGCCGCGTATACCAATTACAGCAACGGTAATCCGGTCGTTGGATCCCATAATTGAATTATAAGACTTTGCACTGAAAGCACTTGCTCCAATGGAGATCCCTGCGGTTCCCAAAACACTTTTCCGGATAAACTCTCTTCGGTTTGTCATGCAATTATTTTTTTTATTGTTAATGTAATCGGTTAATTAAATCTATATTTTGAGTTAGTTATCAAAAGAATTTACACATTTTTCACCTTCGGAATTAGAGAATAAAAATAGGATTAAAAACAAACAATTCAATTTTTAAACACATAAAGTTAAAATTTCTTATTTTAGGGGTTGATAATTTATACCATCACAAACTACAACCAACTTTATCAACAGAGATTATCGCGCCACCTTACAGCCATGCGTAATAAAAAACCCGACAGGATTCCAATCAGGCCGTTTGTGGCCAAATTCGCGGCAAAATATACACGTCCTGACCGATTTCACACGAGAATTTGGAGTCTACACAGGAAGTTCAGCCCCATTGCTCGAATTGGATGCACAAAATATTCCAGCTCCTGAAACCGTTTTCGGATCGGATTAAGGCATGGCAAATCATCTTCGGTCAAAAGTAAAGCCAGGATTGTGTATTCCATGGGAAGAGAAACGGAAGGAAATTCTCTCCATTAAGGGAAACGAACCACTGGTAAAAAAGATCTGGGAGGATATTGATTCCTTTGGCAAATTATTATTATTAAAGCCATCACCTTGTAAAATATCTCTGACAGATGCCTCGGATAACCCTTCGGGGACAAGCAAAACGTCAATTTTCAGTGCATAAATAGAACGAACTATCAAACCAAATAAAGATACAGAATATTAATGCAGGGGAAAAATCGCTATGTTAAACAGGAATTCAGATTAATAATTTTTAAGAGAGCATCGCCATAAATCGATAAAAAAAAACCGTGGAACTAAAATGTCCCACGGTGTTCAGAATTTTTATAAAAAAGCAAAATAAGTTCGCGTATTATCAGCGCTTTAGAAAACGAATAGTTAAATATTTAGAGTTCCCTAACCCAGATATTCCGGTAGTTGACAATACAACCGTGGTCCTGCAATCTGATGCCACCTTTGAGCTGATTATAAACTTTTTCATCACTTGTACATCCATAAATAATAGCATTATTTTGAACAAGAATTCCGT
>CANJNY010000023.1 GCA_947475715.1 Prolixibacteraceae bacterium | reverse complement strand
GGTAGCATCCCTAAATCGTATGTGGGATCAAGACCTTTAGTCATCTGATCATTAAATGCAATAAAAGCTGTGCTTTTCTGACTGTTTACGGTGGCGCTGAGCTCAATAACAGGCCATGTGATTGTTGCGGCTTTTAAGGGGAGATTCGGAATGTGAAGCTGCATATCGTGACTGAATTCGACGCTAGTCGCAGTAGTATGGGTCTTGATCAGAAAGGCCTGCCCTTGCTGAATATTAACTATTTTGGCTGATACCGGTACATTGGAGATAATGGTATACCCTCCGGGCTGGTTATTTTCTGCAGTGGGCTGATCCCAGATATAAATGGCACCGTACGAAGGATCAAGGTTAGGTGTTGCTACTAAATTGGTGGTCAGAAAATCTACACTTGTGGGGCTTGCGGCGTTAATCCCAATAGAGGAGGTATATGGATTTCCGACACAATTCCATGCTCCGGGAGTAAGGCCAGTGGCAATAACCTTTCCTGCCTGAAGGGACCCTGTGAAGTTAATCTCCTTCTTGTCTGATCCGATATATATTCCGAATCCCCGACCTCCGCCCAAATATCCATCGTTTGTTTGATTTGTGAAATATGGATTCCAATTGGTTTGTTGTGGATTATAGTCCATCATAGTTCGTTGAACACCGTAGGACTCAACAGCCGCATTGGCTACAAGAAAGGAAGCGACTGGTTGAATAATTGGCGCCGATACCATATTCCATTTCCCGGCGCTCATCCAATGAGTAGCTGTAGCGCGTCCGGTTGTCGTGGCGAATGAGGTGATGAGGGAACCGGTTCCCGTGGAATCACTTTTTACCCGAATACCTGCACTTAAAGTATTGCCGTTTGTGAGTGTTTTATTTACAGTTAGACACGTAGTTGGTGTTATTGTTAATGACCCTGCCTGGTCGATGGTCAGGTTATCCATTGTTGCAGCTTTGTTGGCAAAAGGGCTGGCGAGTGTAAAGTTTCCGTTACTTATCACCCAGAAGGATCCCGAGCTTCCCACTATGTTGGCTCCTGTATTGGTTATTGACGGAGTTTTTTGACTTGAACCGGCATTATCCACCCGCGCCTGAAGGTTTAGGGTAGGGATTGTATAGAGAAAAATTAAAAGAAAAAAATTTCTTAAACGAATATTTTCCCTATAACAAAATACATATTTTATTAATTTAATTTTCATGAGTAATGGTTTATAAATACATTAAAAATTCAAAGGAGAGGATGCCCCATCAGGCACCCTCTCTGTCAGTGCAGGTAATAAGAAGTTTGTTGAAAATCATTAATTACAATACACATGAAAAATTGATCACAAAAAATCGAAATACAGTTGCCGCTTCGAATAATTTACAGCAAACTATTTTGCAAGAATAATATTTTTAAAGGCGCGCTGTTGAAATACTTTGTAATTGAGAGAATTTCCATGTAATGGGTGTGTAGTCCATTGAAATTTAATGAAATACGGATATTTAGAGGTTTTATTTCATAACGCAGCCATACTTAAAACAGATGATTTTCGGAGACAATCATCTGTTTTAAGTATGGCTGATATGTATTAAACAGTCATTTTTATACCCAATTACTTTGGGAAAGTAATTATTTTGCCTCAGAATTGGCGGAAATGACAGGCTTTTGGAGCTCCGGAATAATGACATCCGTTGGTTGGTCGGTGGCTTTTATGCTATTGCACAATTCGGATGGGTTTCCGCCATGGAATTTTTTAAATTTGGTATATAAACTCTGTCTGGAACCAAAGCCGGAAAGCCTTGCCAACGCTTCGATTGTCAAATTTGTATGTTTTCCATCATATACCAGAGCCACAAAATAATCAACCCTGGCTTTATTTACCAGGTCGTTAAAGTTGGTTGAGTAATTTTGATAAATATATTTATTTAATAAATCGGGAGTAAGATTTATCATTTTTCCAAACTCTTCGAGCGTTGCCTTTGCCTGAAGATAGTAGCATTTTGTGTAAAACTGAAATTCAAAATCAGTGTTAATATTATGCGTTTGTTCATTCCTGTTAAAAGCCTTACTGAGTATTATCTTTAGGCCGGCCCGATTTAAAAATTTGGGGCGAAATAAAATAAATAATAAAATAAGCAGGTAAGAGAGGATAAAACCCAACATATAAAAATTATTGCTGGAAATCTTTAATGCCTTAAATAACCTGTTGGGAATCATAAGAAAAAATGATAGCACTCCAAAAAATGACCAAAATCTTATCTTTTTAAAATAAATGTTTGGAGTATGATACTTGCTGTATATTTTTTTATAGAGTTTAATCATCATGATTATAATAACAGAAACGATTAACGTTCTAATTATTAATATTACAGACAGAAAATTTTCGTTTTCCAGGAGATTGACTTCCGGTCCGAGATGGAAATACAAACTGGAAATTAAATACAGGGCAATTGTCGAGAAGATTATAGTTATTCCTAAAAACAGTATCCCGCGATTTAGATGATGGTCATATAGTACAACGTAAGAGAATAGGGCAAAAATGGCTAAACAAACCATCGGGAAATCGATGATCCAGCGATTATAGGCATGATGCATACAATAAATATTTCCTGCACAACTAAATCCAATGCAAAAAACTTCAAGCAGAAGTAATATTTTCATTAAGCTTTGCCTTTTAAAGTTAATAATTAACTCCAAAAAGATAATTCCTGATAATAATAACAATGCACTGAGCAAGTGCTCGATAATATATAACGTCATAGTATTAAAAGGCTTTTAAAACCTTCGTCTCGTTAAAAATCTTATTCTTTTAAATAAATTTAAAAAATTATAACATCCGGTGAGTTAATTTTGTTTTCGATATAGGAAATTGACGATACGTTTAACGAAGTGACCGGGTGAATGCTTAAATCATAAACATTCACCCGGTCACATAATTTCTGCCGGTCACTCAAATTATCTTTTCGCCGATGGTTCGATCTGCTCTTTCACCTGTGTGGATATAGACCTCTAAATTTTCGTCGGTTGTTAGTATTGATTTTACAATTAACCCCAAAATTTTTAAATAGAGGGTGCCTTCAAAAGCACCCTCATTTAAGCTCAAGTAAAAAAACATTGTGTCGAAAATCATTTTTTATACTACAACTTACCAAAATTGTTTACTGCAAGATTAGATAATAATTATTTTTAATTTTGAAAAAGATTGTAATAAATCAATTGTCACTGTAATGTGCACATGGTCTTTTGATTTAGAGTATTATGACGATACTTCGACTTGAATTAAAGCAGATAATGAAGAGCTGTAATTACGTTGTTTAGGGTTCCAAAACGGTCAAACAGGAGTGTGTTTGTTGGACAATTGACAGGCGTTAGGACTTATCCTAAAGGATGTATTTGCAATTTTAGTAGGAGGGAAAGGAAATTAGAGGGTCTTAATCCAGTATCTATTTTAACCATTTGAATTTGATCCATCATTTTCTAAAATGTCTGTACTCGTAAGAAAGGTTGGGCTTGTAGTTAACGAATATTGGGTAGGTTGGATATATTCTGATTTCCAATACTATTCATTAATTCTGACGGATTTCCGCCATGGAATTTTTTAAATTGGGCATATAAGTTTTGGCGCGAACCAAAACCTGAAAGTTTGGCTAATCCTTCAATTGTAAAATTGGTATGTTTGCCGTCATAAACCAAGGCCACAAAATAATCAACCCGGGCTTTATTGACCAGGTCATTGAAGTTGGTTGAATAATTCTGAAAAACAAACTTATTAATCAAGTCCGGAGAAAGGTTTATTTCTTTTCCAAATTCTTCAAGCGTTGTCTTAATTTTGAGATAGAAACATTTGGTATAAAACTGAAATTCAAAATCAGCGATCGTGCATTTCGATTGACCATCTTTGTTAAATGCTTTACTGAGTATTATTTCGAGACTTGCCCGGTTTAGGAATCTGGGTCGGAATAATATAAATAATAATATAAATAGAAAAGCTATACTAAAGCTCAATATATAAACAGTATTATCTGTAATATTTAATACTTTAAGGATCCTGTTTGGAAGCAGAAGAAAAAATGATAATACTCCAAAAATGGACCAGTTTTTTATCTTTTGATAATAAATGTTCTGAGATTGGTACTTGCTATTTATTTTCTTGTAAAGTTTATACATCTGATAAATAAAATAGCAATGGATTAAAGTTCTACTTGCAAATATAGTATAGCGCAGATCTTTGCTTTCTATCAGGTTAACATCAGAACTTAAACCAAATATAGAACTGGAAACAACATATAAGGCAATGTTTGCAAAAATGACAGTTATTCCAAATATGAAGACGCTTCGGTTAAGACGATGTTCATAAAGCACGGTGTAGGTGAAGAGTGCCAAAATGGCCAAAATACTGGTCGGAAAGTCAATGAGCCACCGATTAAAAGGATGATTCAAACAGTAAATATTTCCTGCGCAAATAAATCCAATACACAAAACTTCACTCAACAGGAATATTTTCAACAATGTCACCCTTTTGAAGTTGAAAATTATCTCAATAAAAATAATAACCGATAACAACAACAATGCGTAAAGGAAACGGTCTACATAATATAACATCATATCTTTAAAAAGTTTTTGAAATCCCGGTAATTTTTCAAAAATCTATTTGCAATTAAAATTTTTCAGTGTAAACATCTGAAAAAGAATTTTGTTTACCAACTTGATTTTCCACGGCTTTTTTTGACGTTCAAGTCCAGAGCACCTATTGGAGGATGGCAGTTGATATTTATTTGTTCCAATTTTTTGCTTTTAGAGAAAATATATACAGTTAAAGGGATATTCCGGATTTTCTGAAAAGGTATAAAAGGATTTATTATTCAACCTGATCATGCCAGGAGTCTTCTGCCCGAAAGGATCGGAGCAAACGAGGGGTAGTTGAGTCCAGTGAGCGGGGGGACTTTGTTCAGGCTGTGAAGGTCACCCGCTCACTCAATCAAGCGCATTTTTTTTATTCCAGCACAAACTCATTCCCCGACTGCGGAATCTCAATGTCCCCAAAGCCTGCTTCAATCATCCGATCCTTGTAAAACAGTTGTGCCTCATAATCCCCATGGACCAGAAATGTCTTTTTGATCTGCTTTTTATTCTGGCATTTCAGATAACCGAGCATCTCATTGTAATCACCATGACCACTGAAGGCTTCAATACGCTCAATGGTTGCGTTAACTGCATATTTAACTCCAAAGATAGAGACAACCGGGTCACCATTGATAATCTTTGCCCCAAGTGTTCGTGGTGCGCAGTAGCCGACACACAGAATTGTATTTCCTGGATTTGAGATATTATTTGCCAGATGATGTTTAATTCGCCCGGCCTCCATCATCCCCGAGGCAGAGATGATCACGCAAGGTTTTTTAATCTTGTTCAACTTTTTCGACTCCTGTGAGGTTTTCACGTAATGAAGTGAATTGAAGCCAAAGGCGTCATCATCATAGACCAGCACTTCGATTAAATCCTTATTAAAACATTCGGGGTGCATCCGGAAAATATCGGTGGCATTTACGGCCAGTGGACTGTCAACGTAGATTTGAACTTTCGGCAGACGTCCGTCATTGAAGAAATTATTCAGCGAATAGACCAATTCCTGTGTCCTGCCAATTGCAAACGAGGGAATAATAAGCTTGCCTCCCCGATCAACACATGCCTCTTTGACCACACGTAAAAGATCATCTTCCGCCGCTTTGAGATGAGGGTGCAGCCGGTTGCCATAGGTCGCTTCGGTGATCAGGTAGTCGACCTGGGCAAAGGGTTCGGGAGCTTTGAGGATTCGGCTTGAAGGGCGGCCAATATCTCCGGTATAACCGATTTTGGTCACCTTCCCGTTTTCGGTGATTTCAATTACTGCAGCACCTGCCCCGAGAAGATGGCCTGTAGTGGTAAACCGCACTTTCACATGGTCGCTGATATAAAATTTCCGGTTTGAGGCAGTTCCGATGAAAAGTTCCATGCATCGAAGGGCATCCTCCTTTACGTAGATTGGTTCAACAGGCTGCAAACCCTGATGGGCTCTTTTCTTATTATGCATTTCGGTATCTGTCTCCTGGATATGTCCGCTGTCGGCAAGCATAATCGCACAAAGATCGCGGGTGGCGTTGGTGCAGATTACCGAGCCACGGAATCCAAGCCGGTAGACGTAGGGGATAAGTCCCGAATGATCGATATGGGCGTGTGAGAGAATGATATGGTCGATTTCGCGGGGTTCGAATCCCAGATTCCGATTCATCTGGTCGGTTTCCTGACCTTTTCCCTGAAACATTCCGCAGTCGAGGAGGATTTTTTTACCGTTATCAAGGGTTATTAAAGTTTTACTGCCGGTTACTTCACGGGCTGCGCCAAGGAATTTTATTTTCATAATTTGAAAGATAAATTATTACCTAAAAGTAATTAAATTAAATAGTTTTCTTTTGGAATAAAAGTGCTCAGAGTAAAAATAAAAAGATTTGCCACCAAAACACCATGGCACCAAATTACACCAAAAATTCATTATGTATTTTGTAAATTTGGAAAAAGCGAAATCCTTATATGCCATCTTTAAACCAAAATTCAAATCCTTCAAACCGAAATTTTCTTCCGATTTCCAAAGAATTAGATGAAATTGGTAGGCTAGTTGTTGATGCTGCATATGCAGCACATAAAAATTTAGGGCCTGGGTTACTCGAGAAAGTGTATGAAATATGTTTCTGTCATGAATTGGTAAAACGGGGACTTTTTTAGAGGCGACAAGTCGATATTCCCGTAGTGTATGACAACTTAGTTTTTAACGAAGGGTTAAGAGTGGATGTACTTGTTGAAAATGAGGTGATTTGCGAATTAAAGGCAATAGAAATTGTCAATCCGGTTTGGGAAGCTCAGGTTTTGAGTCAGCTTAAATTGGCCGATAAGCGTTTGGGTTATCTTATAAATTTTAATTTTGTAAATATAGGTTCCGGAATTAAAAGATTTGTGCATTAGTCCTTGGTGTAATTTGGAGCCTTGGAGTTTTAGTGGCATAATCCTTTCTTTTTTCTTTTCATAAATAGAGCCGCCACTGAAAAAAATCGGCGGCGGCTCATTAAATTGTTGATATAGAATATTATTCCTCTGCGTGTTGTTCTGCTTCATAAGCTTTGAGCAGCTCATCCTGAACCTCGGCAGGAGCCTTCTCGTAGTTTGAGAATTTAAGGGTGAACATGGCACGCCCCTGGGTGATGGAACTAAGCGAGGTGGAATATTTATTCATCTCTTTGAGGGGTACCTTGGCCATAATCTTCTCAAAACTTTTCTCAGAACTCATCCCCATAATCAAGGCGCGACGTCCCTGAAGGTCACCCATTACATCACCCAACCGATCGGCAGGAACAAGAACTTCCACATCGTAAATAGGCTCAAGGATTTTAGGACCTGCGCTTTTAAAAGCAGCACTAAAAGCGTTACGACCTGCAAGGCGGAATGAGATTTCATTCGAATCAACAGGGTGCATTTTTCCGTCGTAGATGCAAACCCTGATGTCGCGGGCATAGGAACCGGTAAGCGGTCCTTCTTCCATCTTCTCCATAATCCCTTTGAGGATTGCCGGATGGAAACGGGCATCGATCGAACCACCCACGATGCAATTGCAGAATACCAGTTTTCCGCCCCATGGAAGTTCGGTGACCTCCGTCCCACGTAGGCTGATCTTCATCTCCTTGCCGTCAATTTTATACATATCGGGGGCCGGCATACCCTCTTCGTAAGGCTCGATAACCATATGGACTTCCCCAAACTGACCCGATCCGCCGCTCTGTTTGCGGTGACGGTAATCGCCGGGAGAGGTTTTGGTAATCGTTTCGCGATAGGGTATTTTGGGTTTGAGGAATTGGATCTCTATCTTATAGATATTGTCAAAATACCATTTTAACGTATTAATATGATATTCACCCTGCCCATGAAGCAGAATTTGTTTAAGCTCTTTTGAATATTCAATGACATAGGTGGGATCCTCTTCGGCCAGTTTGTGGAGATATTCTCCCATTTTCTCCTCGTCAGACTCATTGACCGCTTTGATCGCCGTGGTATAGCGTGGAGCAGGATAAGCTAAAGGTGGAAAATTAATCTCTGCATCTTTGTCGCAAAGGGTGTGGTTATGTTTAACGTCTTTCAGTTTTACTGTTGCTCCGATATCTCCGGCATGCATCTCCGGCACTTTAGTTCGGTTTTTTCCGGCAACGGCATAGATCTGAGAGATCCTCTCTTTCGAATTTTTAGTGGTATTTATAAGGTCCATTCCCTCTTTCAAAACCCCCGAGATCACTTTAAAATAGGTGACCTCGCCAACATGTTGTTCGATGGCTGTTTTGAATACAAAGATCGAGGTTGGGCCGTGACTGTCGATTTTAACAAATTTCCCGTCGACGGTCTCAACAGGTGCAAGCTCTCCCGGGTGCGGAGCAACATTAATAATAAACTCCATAAGGCGACGGATTCCCATGTCGCGGGCAGCACAGGTACAGAAGACAGGGAAAAGACTCCGGTCAACCATTCCCAGTTTTATCCCTTTCCGCATTTCGTCTTCGTTCAGGTTCCCCTGCTCAAAAAATAGTTCCATTAATGCCTCATCGTTTTCGGCGGCCATCTCAACCAGCTGGTTGTGTACTTCCTCGGCACGTTCAAGTTCAGAGGCGGGGATATCGAGTTCTTCCGGTATTCCTCCGTTTGGTCCCCACTGGAGCATTTTCATTTTCAGCACATCGATTACTTTATTGTAACTGAGGCCCGGATTAATAGGATATTGTACAATTGCAAGTTTGTTCCCAAAGGTGGTCTTGGCCATTTCAATGGTATTTTCCCAGTTGCTGTTTTCATGATCGAGATGGTTGACAACAAAAATCAGCGGTTTGTGGAACCGCTCAGCTTTCCGGTTGGCGATCTCGGTTCCAACCTCAACACCATTCACAGCATTGAACAGTAGAAGACCGGTTGCAGCAACGCTGAGTGCAGGGATTACGCCTCCGACAAAGTCGTCCATCCCGGGAGTGTCGATGATGTTAATCTTGCAGCCATCAAATTCGGTATAAAGCACCGTGGGGTGCACCGAATTGCCATACTCCTGCTCTACAAGATTGTAATCGGATGCAGTCGTTTTGCTTTTCACATCGCCTCTTCGACTGATTATACCACCCTCAAAGAGCATCGTCTCGATAAGGGTGGTTTTCCCGGCGCCCGAATTACCAATCACAGTAATGTTTCGGATCTCATTAGTTTGAAATACTTTCATGTGATAAAATTTAGATAAAAATTTAAGAATCTATAACTCGAAACTCAACTTAATTCATCAACATTTTAAATTTTAAAACCTCAAAAAAGGATTTAAAATCGGGTCAAAACTAATAAACGATTAATAATCAAGCATAAACAGCTCGTTGGATCCCGGGAAGTTATTCTTCACCAGGGGCTGTACTTCTAAAGTTAAGCGAATAAAAAATCAAAGGATCCGAAAAAGAACGTTATCGGATTATATCGGTCTTAACTGGGATGATTATTTTACTTTCACATCAAAAATAGCAATATTTTGAAATATTCCAATTTAATACAACAATTGTAACATTTATGTAATAATTTTTTTCGGCGGACTAAATATTTTTCATGCAGTTGATTTATAGCTCATAATCAATTTTGAAACATCCTCCTTTTTTTCTGGGATGAGGTTAAAACATGTTGTTAAATATGTTTTTTGTTCAGCCCGGTCATGAGTTATGGTTAGTGATACCAGAAATTGGCTGTTTAAGTCAACTGCAGGATGATAACTTTTAAAATCACGATATCTCACTTTAACTCCTTGACTTGTTAAACTTTTGAATAATTATACTTTTTTTTCAACCAAGTGATTGTTTTATTGTGAAATTGTGTACTTTTGCAGTCCATTTTGGGGAAGATCCGTCCGGTTGGAATTGATTCTGTTGGCGATCTCTCCGTTAAAAGTGGAATGGAATTGAGTTCATTTGTGTGTATTATATAATTTCAAAATTTAAAAACGTTTATGCCTACTATTCAACAGTTAGTACGTAAGGGGAGGGTAAGTATCGAAGATAAGAGTAAATCTCCGGCGCTGAATTCTTGCCCACAACGAAGGGGCGTATGTGTTCGTGTTTACACCACGACGCCTAAGAAACCAAACTCGGCTATGAGAAAAGTTGCCAGGGTTCGGTTGACCAATCAAAAAGAAGTAAATGCCTACATCCCGGGTGAAGGGCACAACCTGCAGGAGCACTCGATTGTGCTGGTTCGCGGTGGTCGTGTAAAAGACTTACCAGGTGTACGTTATCACCTTATCCGTGGTGCATTGGATACCGCCGGAGTTGAAGGTCGCAAACAACGTCGTTCCAAATACGGAACAAAACGTCCAAAACCAGGACAAGTTGCAGCACCTGTAAAAAAGAAAAAGTAATTAAAAATTAGTTATTTGTTTGGAGGTTTGGTTGAGTAAGGGTATGCCTGGAGCAGACTATAATAAACTGAAGACTGAACAACAACCGATTCGAATAACACAAACAATGTGTAACTAAGATGAGAAAAACAAAACCAAAGAAAAGGGTCATCTTGCCTGACCCAAAGTTTAAAGACGCGCTGGTGACAAGATTTGTCAACAGTCTGATGTTCGATGGCAAAAAATCCGTTGCTTTCAAAATCTTCTACGATGCACTCGATATCGTAGCGAAAAAGATGAAAGACAGCGAAGTTTCCCCGCTTGATGTATGGAAAAAAGGTTTGCTTAATATTACACCTGCTGTTGAGGTAAAGAGCAGACGTGTTGGTGGTGCCAACTTTCAGGTTCCGATGGAAATCCGTCCCGAACGTAAAGTGGCCATCTCCATGCACAACTTAATTCAATATGCAACCAAACGTTCAGGTCACTCAATGGCCGAGAAACTTGCAGCCGAAACGCTTGCCGCTTATAACGAAGAGGGTGGAGCATTCAAAAAGAAAGAAGATACACACAGAATGGCAGAAGCAAACCGTGCGTTTGCTCATTTCCGGTTTTAATTGAAATAAACAGAAGATATCAGCATCAAATATAATGGCTAAAAGGGATCTTACAAATACCAGAAACATTGGTATCATGGCTCACATCGACGCGGGTAAAACGACAACCTCAGAGAGGATTTTGTTTTACACCGGTAAAGTTCACCGGATTGGTGAAGTACACGATGGCGCCGCAACCATGGACTGGATGGCACAAGAACAGGAACGCGGTATCACAATTACCTCTGCTGCTACTTTTACGGAGTGGACGTATAATGATATTGTTCATCAGATTAATATTATTGACACCCCGGGTCACGTTGACTTCACCGTTGAGGTGGAGCGCTCGCTCAGGGTACTTGATGGAGCTGTGGCTACATTTTGCGCCGTAGGTGGTGTAGAAGCTCAGTCTGAAACCGTTTGGAGACAGGCTGAAAAATATGGCGTACCAAAAATCGCCTTTATCAATAAAATGGACCGTGCAGGCGCTGATTTCTTTAGCGTTTACAGTGATATTAAGGAAAAGCTGGGTGCAAATCCGGTTCCAATTCAGCTCCCTATCGGAGCTGAAGAAAATTTCAAAGGGATCATCGACCTTATCCGTATGAAGGCTCTCTACTGGCACAATGAAGCTATGGGAGCAGAATACGACATTGAAGAGATTCCTGCTGATCTGTATGAATTAGCCAAAGAATGGCGCGATAAAATGGTTGAGTCTGTAGCTGAACAGGATGAAGTTCTCATGGAAAAATTCTTTGAGGATTCTGACAGTATCACGGTTGATGAGCTTATCGCCGTTATTCGGAAAGCCACACTCTCCGGAGTTATTATTCCAATGCTATGCGGATCTGCGTTTAAAAACAAAGGTGTTCAAACATTGCTCGATGCTGTTTGTGCTTACCTTCCTAATCCGTTGGACATTGGTTCAATTGAAGGAAAAGATCCCGATACCGATGCAATCATTGAACGTAAACCTTCAATCGACCAGCCATTGGCTGCATTGGCATTTAAAATTGCTACCGATCCATTCGTAGGTCGTTTATGTTTTATCCGTGTTTATTCGGGTAAAATTGATGCCGGTTCTTACGTTATGAATATGCGTACAGGTAAGAAAGAACGTATCTCACGTCTTTTCCAGATGCACGCCAACAAACAACAACCACGTGATGTCATCGAAGCCGGTGATATTTGTGCAGCTGTAGGATTTAAGGATATTCGTACAGGGGATACCCTTTGTAGCCTGGATCATCCGATTATTCTTGAGTCAATGACATTCCCTGAACCGGTAATTGGTATTGCTATTGAGCCTAAAACTCAAAATGATATCGACAAATTATCAAACGGGTTGCAGAAACTTGCAGAAGAAGATCCAACCTTCCAGGTTAGAACAGACGAAGACAGCGGTCAGACAGTTATTCGCGGTATGGGTGAGCTTCACCTTGAAATTATCGTGGATCGTTTGAAACGGGAATTCAAGGTTGAATGTAACCAGGGAGCTCCCCAGGTTTCATACAAAGAGGCTGTTACCAAAGAAGTTGAGCTTCGTGAAGTATTTAAGAAACAGAGTGGAGGTCGCGGTAAATATGCCGATATCAGCGTTAAAGTTGGACCCGTTGATGAAGGATTCTCAGGCTTACAGTTTGTCGATCTGATTAAAGGGGGAACAATCCCGCGCGAATTTATTCCTGCTGTTGAAAAGGGATTCAAAGAATCACTTAACAACGGACCACTTGCCGGTTTCAAAATTGAGAACCTTAAAGTTACCCTTATTGACGGATCATTCCATCCGGTTGACTCCGATGCACTTTCATTTGAACTTTGTGCAAAACAAGCATTCAGAAGTGCAGCTTCCAAGGCAAAACCAGTTTTGCTTGAGCCAATTATGAAAGTTGAAGTGGTAACACCAGATGATTACATGGGTGATATTGTTTCGGATTTGAACCGCCGTCGGGGGCATATCGAAAGTATGGATACCAAGTTTGGAGCCCGTGTGCTCAAGGCTAAAGTTCCCCTTGCCGAGCAATTCGGATACGTAACCACTTTGCGTACATTGTCTTCAGGTCGTGCAACCTCTTCTATGGAGTTCTCACATTATGCTGAAGTCCCTAAGAATATTGCTATTGCAGTACTCGAGGCGGTTAAAGGCAAAACAGAATTGTTATAAAACAATACATAAATACGTTCTTATCATGAGTCAGAGAATTAGAATCAAACTGAAATCGTACGATCACAATCTGGTTGACAAGTCAGCTGAGAAGATTGTCAAAACCGTAAAATCAACGGGAGCTATTGTAAGCGGACCAATTCCACTTCCAACACACCGTAGAATATTTACTGTTTTGAGAGCCACCTTTGTAAATAAAAAATCAAGGGAGCAATTCGAACTGTCATCCTACAAAAGGTTGATCGACATTTACAGTAGTACCGCTAAAACGATCGATGCCCTAATGAAACTTGAATTACCAAGTGGTGTCGAGGTAGAAATTAAAGTGTAATTATTAAACTGCTTAATCAGTAAAAAATGCCAGGATTAATTGGAAAGAAAATCGGAATGACTTCCGTATTCAGTGTTGAGGGGAAAAACATCCCATGCACTGTGATCGAGGCTGGTCCATGTGCTGTATCGCAGATTCGAACCATCGAAAAAGATGGTTATCAAGCGATTCAGTTAGGCTTTCTGGATAAGAAAGAGAAACATGCGACAAAGCCCGAAATCGGCCACTTTAAAAAGGCCGGTACCGCTCCGAAGAAAAAGGTTGTTGAATTCGACAGCTTCGGAAGTGATGTAAAACTTGGAGATATCATTACAGTAGATGTATTGGTAGCTACCGATCTAATCGACATCACCGGGTATTCAAAAGGTAAAGGATTTCAGGGTGTTGTTCGCCGTCACGGTTTTGGTGGCGTAGGCGAGAGCACACACGGCCAGCACAACAGGCTGCGTGCACCTGGATCTGTTGGTGCATCATCGTATCCTTCACGCGTATTCAAAGGAATGCGTATGGCAGGACGCCATGGTGGAATCAAGGTAACTGTTCAGAACATCGAAGTTTTGAAAGTTATTCCTGAGAATAATCTGGTGATAGTTAAGGGTTCCGTTCCGGGACCTAATGGTTCATACTTAATCCTTGAGAAGTAATGGAAATCGCAATCTTTAATAAAGCAGGGCAGGAAACCGGCAGAAACATAGAGCTGAGTCCAGAAATCTATGCGGTAGAACCCAACGATCACGCCATTTATCTCGACGTGAAGCAATACCTGGCCAATCAACGTCAGGGAACGCACAAAGCTAAAGATCGTGGTGAAATTGCGGGATCAACCCGTAAGATCAAACGTCAAAAAGGTACAGGTGGTGCACGTGCAGGAAGCCGGAAATCTGGTACAATCCGCGGTGGAGGACGTATTTTCGGTCCCCGTCCAAGAGACTACCACTTCAAGCTGAACAAAAAGCTCAAAGAGCTTGCACGTAAATCGGCACTGACCTACAAAGCACAGGCCAATAGCATTATGGTAATGGAAGATTTTTCTTTTGACGCTCCAAAAACGAAAGAATTTGTAGCGATTCAGAATAATCTGAATCTTAGTGATAAAAAATCATTAATTGTGTTATCGGAAGCAAATAAAAATATATATTTGTCATCCAGAAATTTACAGAACGTAGAGATTGTAATTGCCTCAGAATTAAGCACTTATAAGATTATGCGCGCCAACAAGATCATTTTGGTTGAAAGTTCTGTGAATAAAGTGGAAGAACTATTTAAGATTTAACGCGTAAGACAATGTTAGATATTTTGATTCGCCCCATCGTAACCGAGAAAATGAACCTCATAACGGAGAAGTATAACCGTTATGGTTTCAGGGTAGATAAGAAGGCAAACAAGCACGAGATCAAAAAAGCCGTAGAGGAGATCTATGGTGTTAAGGTTGTCACCGTTAATACAATGGTGTATGCCGGAAAATTAAAATCCCGCTTTACAAAAGGTGGGGTTATTAGCGGAAGGATGAATGCTTATAAGAAAGCACTCGTTACATTATCCGAAGGAGATAGTATTGATTTTTACAGCAATATCTAAATTAAGAGATGGCAGTTAGAAAGTTAAAACCAGTAACTCCGGGACAAAGGCACAAGATTGCAGGTACCTTTGAGACCGTTACAACTGGCAACACACCTGAAAAATCATTGTTAAGGCCCATGAAGAGTACCGGCGGTCGCAATAGTGCCGGTAAAATGACAATGAGGTATATAGGTGGAGGGCATAAGAGGAAATACCGTGTGATCGATTTCAAGAGAGAGAAAGACGGTATTCCGGCACGAGTAGATTCGATTCAGTACGATCCAAATCGTACGGCTCGGATTGCACTTTTGATCTATGCCGATGGGGAAAAACGTTACATGCTTGCACCGAATGGTCTCCAGGTGGGACAATCCGTTCTTTCTGGTGCAGAAGTAGCTCCCGAAATCGGTAATGCACTTCCATTAGCCAAAATACCTCTTGGTACAATCGTTCATAACATTGAGTTGCATCCCGGACAGGGAGGCATCATGGCCCGGTCAGCCGGTACATATGCGCAACTTACCTCGCGTGAAGGACGATATGCCATCATAAAGCTCCCCTCTGGCGAATCCCGTATGGTATTAGTTACATGCCGTGCAACGGTAGGTACCGTCGGAAACTCAGACCATGGCCTTGAGAGATCAGGTAAAGCCGGTAGAAGCCGTTGGCAAGGACGTCGTCCTAGGGTCCGCGGTGTTGTTATGAACCCTGTCGATCACCCAATGGGTGGTGGAGAAGGCCGTGCTTCCGGTGGTCACCCACGTTCACGTAAAGGATTACTTGCGAAAGGATTTAAAACCCGTTCGAAGAAGAAAGCATCTTCCAGGTATATCATTGAACGTAGGAAAAAGTAATCACTAATTATAAAAGAAAAGTAGATTATGAGTCGTTCGCTTAAAAAAGGCCCTTTTATTGACTTTAAGTTAGAGAAAAAAGTTCTGGTTCTGAATGAAGCAGACAAAAAGTCAGTCGTAAAAACGTGGGCAAGACATTCGATGATTTCTCCGGATTTTGTTGGTCACACAATTGCAGTTCACAACGGGAATAAATTTATCCCTGTTTACGTAACTGAGAATATGGTTGGTCATAAATTAGGGGAATTTGCTCCTACCCGCACCTTCAGGGGACATGGCGGTAATAAAAAACGATAAGCCATGAACGGGGAAATGTATAATAGTAGTAAAAAGTACCAAGATGGGTTCTAGAAAAAAGAAAAGCGCTGAGTTGCTTAAAGAAGCAAAGGCCGCCAGATTCCAGGCTGTTCTGCACGATGTCCCAACTTCACCGCGTAAGATGCGTTTGGTTACCGATATGATTCGTGGAATGGCGGTAAACCGTGCACTTGACGTTCTGAAGTTCTCCTCGAAAGAGGCTTCACGCAGAGTAGAGAAACTCCTTCTTTCGGCTATTGCCAACTGGCAAGCCAAGAATGAAGGGGTTAGACTCGAAGAAAGCAACCTATACGTGCAGGAAGTTTTTGTAGATTCTGCCCGCATGCTAAAACGGTTACGTCCTGCTCCGCAGGGTCGCGGTCACCGGATTCGCAAGCGTTCGAATCACGTAACTGTCCGTTTGGCAAGTAAAAATGTTGTAGCAGAAAATACCAAATAATAGTATGGGACAAAAAGTAAATCCGATTTCAAATAGGCTTGGAATCATTAGAGGATGGGATTCCAACTGGTTCGGAGGTAACGATTATGGTGATAAACTGGTCGAAGACCACAAAATCAGAGGTTATCTGAATGCCAGGCTTTCAAAAGCAAGCATATCAAGGATCATCATTGAGCGCACACTGAAGCTTATAACCATAACTGTTCACACTTCAAGACCGGGTATTATTATTGGTAAAGGTGGCCAGGAGGTTGATAAACTGAAAGAAGAGCTTAAGAAGATCACCAAGAAAGAGGTGCAGATCAATATTTTTGAGATCAAACGCCCCGAATTGGATGCTCAGATTGTAGCCAGTAATATCGCCCGTCAGGTCGAAGGCAAAATTGCCTACCGACGTGCCACTAAAATGTCGATTGCTTCTACCATGAGAATGGGTGCTGAAGGGATTAAAGTTCAGGTCTCCGGACGTCTGAACGGCGCCGAAATGGCCCGCTCGGAAATGTACAAGGACGGTAGAACACCTTTACACACACTTAGAGCCGATATCGATTATGCACTTGCTGAAGCGTTGACAAAGACAGGTCTGATTGGTGTAAAAGTTTGGATTTGCCGTGGAGAAATCTACGGGAAACGCGACCTTTCTCCAAATGTAGGACAATCTGTACAGCAACAACGTGGACCAAACCGCCCTGCAGCCGAACACGGTAAAGGTGGGTTTAAAAAACGTAAAAAGTAATCATCGACAAAGCTAAAAAAGATGTTACAACCGAAAAAAGTAAAATTTAGAAGAGTACAAAAGGGCAAACTGAAAGGAAACGCTGGTCGTGGAAATCAGTTATCATTTGGTTCTTTTGGCATAAAATGCCTGGAAACAGCATGGATCACCGGTCGCCAGATTGAGGCAGCCAGGGTCGCGGTTACGCGGCATATGCAGCGTCAGGGTCAAATTTGGATTCGTATATTTCCCGATAAACCAATTACCAAAAAACCTGCAGAGGTTCGTATGGGTAAAGGAAAGGGAGCTCCTGAAGGTTTTGTCGCTACGGTTACTCCGGGGCGCATTATCATCGAAGTCGAAGGTGTTCCGTTCCTGCTTGCAAAAGAGGCATTACGTTTGGCAGCTCAAAAACTGCCAATTACTACCAGATTTGTTGTTAGACGCGATTTTGTTGAATCTTCAATTACCGAATAATGAAAAATTCTGAGATCATAGAATTAACAACAGCTGAAATCATCGAAAAGATTTCTATAACAAAAGAAGAGTATATCCGTATGTGTTTAAACCACAGCGTAAATCCTCTTGAGAATCCGATGAAGATACGGTTTACCCGCAAAAACATCGCTCGCCTGAATACTGAATTACGTAAACGTCAACTTGAAAATTAATTATGACTATGGAAACCAGGAATCTTAGGAAAGAGCGTATTGGTGTTGTTGTCAGTGACAAAATGGAAAAAACCATTGTTGTAGCAGAGAAAGGGAAAGAAAAACATCCTATTTACGGTAAATTCGTAAACAGGACTACCAAATTCTATGCACACGACGAGAAGAACGACTGCAACATCGGGGATACCGTATTAATAATGGAAACACGCCCACTGTCGAAACAGAAGGGCTGGAGATTAGTTAAAATTTTAGAAAGAGCGAAATAAGCCATGATACAGCAAGAATCACGTTGTACAGTCGCAGATAACAGCGGTGCAAAAGAAGCTTTGGTAATCCGTGTTTTAGGAGGTACCCGCAAGCGCTATGCCAGTGTTGGAGACAAAATTGTCGTGACTGTTAAAAATGCCCTGCCTGGAAGCGATATGAAGAAGGGGACGGTTTCGAAAGCGGTTGTCGTGCGCACCTCCAAAGAGGTACGCCGGGCTGACGGATCGTACATCCGTTTCGACGATAACGCAGTCGTGTTACTTAACGCTGCCGGTGAAATGCGGGGAACCCGTATTTTCGGCCCGGTAGCCCGCGAGTTACGCGATAATTTCATGAAGATCGTCTCATTAGCTCCTGAAGTACTTTAATCTATTCAGACTATGCAGAAAAAGTTACACATAAAAAAAGGAGACACGGTAGTGGTTATTTCCGGCAACTCAAAAGGACAATCAGGAAAAGTCCTTGAAGTTGTTCGCGAAGACGAACGCGCTATTGTGGAAGGGGTTAATCTGGTGTCTAAGCATACCAAACCCAATGCTAAGAGTCCTCAGGGTGGTATCATCAAACAGGAAGCTACAATTCACGTTTCAAATCTGATGCTAAAAGATCCTAAATCAGGTAAACCAACCCGTATAGGCCGCCGCCTTGACGCTAAGGGAAAATTAGTTCGCTATTCAAAAAAATCAGGGGAGGAGATTAAATAATGGCTCATATACCTACTTTAAAGCAGAAGTTTCGCGAAGAGATCGTACCTGTGATGCAAAAAGAATTCGGATACAAATCCGTTATGCAGGTCCCTTCACTCGAGAAAATCATAATCAACCAAGGTGTTGGTTCTGCTATTGCCGATAAAAAAATCATGGAGGTTGCAATCGAGGAATTGACTACAATCACCGGACAAAAGGCAGTTACTACATTATCCAAAAAGGATATTGCCAACTTCAAACTTCGTAAAAAAATGCCTATCGGTGTACGGGTTACCCTACGCGCAGACAAAATGTACGAATTTTTGGAAAGGCTTGTAAGTATTGCACTTCCCCGTATTCGTGACTTCAAAGGTATCTCAGATAAATTCGATGGACGTGGAAATTATACACTTGGTGTTACCGAGCAGATCATTTTCCCTGAAATCCTTTTAGATAAAGTAACCAAAATGAATGGTTATAATATCACCTTTGTTACTACCGCCAATACTGACGAAGAGGGCTATGCGCTGCTTAAGAATTTTGGATTACCTTTCAAGAACGCTAAAAAGAATTAATTGTTATGGCTAAAGAATCATTAAAAGCCCGCGAAGTTAAACGCGCTAAGCTTGTTGAAAGGTATGCAGAGAAAAGAGCCCGTCTTAAAGCTGAAGGAGATTATATCGGAATGAGTCAGTTGCCACGCAATTCGGCTGCTACCCGTTTACACAATCGCTGTAAGCTGACAGGTCGTCCTAAAGGATATATGCGCCAGTTTGGCGTTTCGCGTATTCAGTTCCGCGAAATGGCATCTGCCGGATTAATTCCCGGAATTAAAAAAGCTAGTTGGTAATCGTTTAAATTTTTTACAAAATGACGGATCCTATTGCAGATTATCTAACCAGACTTCGTAATGCCATTAAGGCAAAACATAAAGTCGTGGAAATACCTGCTTCGAACATTAAAAAAGAGATTACCAAAATTCTGAAGGAAAAAGGGTATATTCTTAATTACAAATTCGACGAAGAGGTAAACTATCAGGGAAGCATTAAAATAGCCCTGAAATATCATCCAGCCGATGGTACCTCAGCAATCAAATCGCTGAAACGTGCTTCTAAACCTGGTCTTCGCAAATATTGCGATACAGAAAATGTGCCACGTGTATTAAACGGCCTGGGTGTAGCTATCATCTCAACTTCCAAAGGTGTTATCACCGACAAGGAAGCCAAAGATTTGAATGTAGGTGGGGAAGTATTATGTTATGTTTATTAATTGAGGAGGAATTACAATGTCAAGGATAGGAAAACTACCAATTGAAGTCCCTGCAGGAGTTACAATAAACGTAACCAAGGAAAATATGGTAACCGTTAAGGGACCATTAGGAACACTTTCTCAGAAGGTTGATCCCGATCTGGAAATTGCTATAGAAGCAAATCAGATGGTGGTTAAACGCCCTACTGAACAAAAACGTCACCGTGCGATGCACGGGTTGTACCGCTCGCTCCTGAACAACATGGTTGTTGGAGTGTCTAAAGGTTATGAAGTTAAACTTGAACTCGTTGGGGTAGGTTATCGTGCAGAATCACAGGGTCAGATTTTAGATTTGGTTCTTGGATTTTCTCACCATACTTATTTACAGATTCCCGAAGAGGTTAAGGTTTTAGCTGTAACGGATAAACGTGCAAATCCAATCATTACACTTAACAGTGCCGACAAGCAATTGATTGGTCATGTTGCTGCAAAGATCAGATCATTCCGTTTGCCGGAGCCGTATAAAGGGAAAGGTGTTAAATTTGTTGGCGAAAAACTTCGTCGTAAAGCTGGTAAAACGGCTTCTAAAAAATAATTGACTTTATAAGTTATGGCTCTCACAAAATTAGAAAGAAGAGAAAGAATCCGCAAACGAATCAGAAAAGTAGTTTCCGGAACGAACGGGGTTCCCCGCTTATGCGTTTATCGCAGCAATACACAGGTTTATGTGCAGTTTGTTGATGATGTAGCGGGAAAAACCTTATTGTCAGTTTCTTCATTGAATAAGGATATTGTTGCTACGGCAGGGAATAAAACAGAAAAGGCTGCCCTTGTTGGTAAACTTGCTGCAGAAAAGGCTCTTGCTGCCGGTATCAGTGTTGTTAAATTTGACCGTGGAGGTTATTTATATCATGGGCGTGTGAAAGCAGTTGCTGACGCGGCACGTGAAGGAGGTTTAAAATTCTAAGCATTATGGCGAAAAATATTAAAAAAGTTAAAACCAGCGATCTCGAGCTTAAAGATCGGTTAGTAGCAATTAACCGCGTCACAAAAGTCACCAAAGGTGGTAGAACATTCAGCTTTTCAGCTATCGTCGTTGTAGGCAACGAAGACGGAATTGTGGGCTGGGGTCTTGGTAAAGCCAGTGAAGTAACAGCAGCTATCGCCAAGGGCGTTGATGCTGCTAAGAAAAACCTCGTGAAAGTGCCCGTTATTAACGGAACTATCCCTCACACCCAGGAGGCGAAATTTGGCGGAGCTAACGTTCTGCTTAAACCCGCTTCTTCAGGTACCGGAGTTAAGGCAGGTGGTGCTATGCGTGCTGTACTCGAAAGTGTTGGCATACATGATATTCTTGCAAAGTCAAAAGGATCGTCTAACCCTCACAACCTTGTGAAAGCTACATTTGCTGCATTACTTGAATTACGTGATGCCTATACTGTAGCCGAACATCGCGGTGTAGCGCTGGATAAAGTGTTTAACGGATAATTATAAGAAACATGAAAAGGATTCGTATTACACAATGGAAAAGTGCTATAGGCGCTACTAAATCTCAGAAAAAGATCATGGAAGCCCTCGGGTTAGGCAAGTTAAACCGTCCGGTTGAACAAAATGCTTCCCCCGAAATTTTAGGTATGGTAAGAAAACTACAACACCTTTTAAGGGTTGAAGAAGTTAACGAATAATATTCTTTAGATATGGAATTGCATAATTTAAAACCTGCCGAAGGTTCCACCAAGAAAGAGAAACGTATTGGCCGCGGACAAGGTTCCGGTCATGGCGGTACATCTACCCGCGGTCATAAGGGAGCTAAATCCAGGTCAGGTTACAAATCGAAACGGAGCTTCCAGGGTGGCCAGATGCCACTGCAGCGTACCGTACCAAAATTTGGTTTCAGAAATGTAAATAGGGTTGAATACAAAGGTGTCAATCTTAGTTCTTTACAATTATTGGCTGAACAAAGCAGCCTGACTGTTATCGACTTTCAGTCCCTACAGGACGCTGGCTTCGCCGGGAAAAACGATAAAGTTAAAATTCTTGGCAAAGGTGAACTGAATTTGAAACTGAATGTAACAGCTCATGCATTCTCAAAAAGCGCGAAAGAGGCTATTGAGAAACTTGAAGGAACTACAGAAATACTTTAAACCGGATGAAAAAACTAATCGAGACTCTTAAGAACATCTATAAAATTGAGGATTTAAGGTCACGGCTTGGATTGACTCTGCTGCTGTTGGCGGTTTACCGCTTTGGCTCATTTGTCATCCTTCCCGGGATTGATCCAAATCCTGCCAATTTTGAATCGTTAAGAAGTCAGACTTCAGACGGAATTCTTGGATTATTAAACATGTTCTCCGGAGGTGCATTTTCAAATGCTTCAATTTTTGCATTGGGAATCATGCCTTACATCAGTGCCTCGATCGTAATCCAGCTTATGGGTTTTGCGGTTCCGTACATTCAGCGTCTTCAAAAAGAGGGTGAATCGGGTCGTCGCAAAATCAATCAGATGACACGTTATCTGACTGTGATTATCCTGGTTTTTCAGGGCTGGGCTTACCTTGCAAACCTGCGTTTTCAGTTACCTGAATCTGCATTTGTAATGGGAACATTCTCTTTTAATGTTAGTTCTACCATCGTTTTGGCTGCCGGCTCCATGTTTATCATGTGGCTTGGTGAGCGTATTACCGACAAGGGTATTGGAAACGGAATCTCAATGATTATCATGATCGGTATCATTGCACGTCTTCCTCACTCATTGGTTCAGGAATTTGCTAGCAGACTGGCTGAACAGGGTAAGGGTTTTATCATGATCATTATTGAAATGATAATCTTCCTTTTCGTAATCGCCGCTACCATTCTCCTGGTTCAGGGTACCCGTAAAGTTCCGGTTCAATATGCCAAGAGGATTGTAGGTAATCGTCAATACGGCGGTGTTCGTCAGTATATCCCATTGAAAGTTAATGCAGCAGGTGTAATGCCAATCATTTTTGCCCAGGCAATTATGTTTGTACCTATTAGTCTTGCAGGACTGTTCGGGTCTGAAACAATGAGCCGAATGATGTCATCATTCTCTGATTATACGGGATTTGCTTACAACATTACGATGTTTCTGATGGTTATTATCTTTACCTATTTCTACACAGCCATTACGGTTAATCCTAACCAGATGTCTGATGATATGAAAAAGAACGGAGGTTTTATCCCCGGTATTAAACCCGGAAAAAGAACATCGGAATATCTCGATGATGTCATGTCAAGAATTACATTACCAGGTTCCATCTTTCTGGGTCTGATCACTATTCTCCCTGCATTTGCAATGGCGTTGGGTGTGAATTCCGAGTTTGCCCATTTCTTTGGAGGAACCTCATTGTTGATTCTTGTAGGCGTTATTCTCGATACCCTTCAACAGGTAGAAAGTCATTTATTGATGCGCCATTATGACGGGCTGTTAAAATCAGGTCGTATTAAAGGTCGCACAGGAGCTTAATTTGGGAACCTTCCCGTTAAGGGTAGATTAACTTTTTAGGTTTTTCAATAGCTAGTTAGCTGAAAAGCATTATATAATCAGTGTTAATTCAAATAGGAATTATGCTGATGCGTTCTGTGAAAGATTTTTGAGAATCAACGTTTGTTTATTTACTGTGTTTCTGATCCTGTTTAATTTTTCGGTTTTCCGGAAAAAGATTCATGCAGAAATTGTTTTATAATGATTGTTTGCCATTTATCTGCTGGCAATACAAGCGCGGCAAAGCGAAACCTTCAGTACGGTTTTATCGTATAGAATGTCAGTATCTATTCAGACAAGTTATTTAATAACTGATTTCTCATTGATTTTGTGGACGTTTATTGAATCGCCCTTCGGGCGAAAAGTGAGAGTTTACAGGTCTTCAACTGTTACAGTAATTTTGGAGAAGTAATAAGTTTCTATGTCAAAACAAGCATTTATAGAACAGGACGGAACCATAATTGAAGCATTGTCTAACGCAATGTTTCGGGTTGAATTGCAAAATGGTCATGTGATCACGGCCCATATCTCGGGAAAGATGCGCATGCACTACATTAAGATTCTCCCCGGTGACAAAGTAAAAGTTGAAATGTCTCCTTACGACTTGAGCAAAGGGAGAATATCTTTCAGATACAAAAATTAAAACGTAGGAATAATGAAAGTAAGGGCATCTATTAAAAAACGTAGTGCAGATTGTAAGATTGTCAGCCGTAAAGGGCGTCTCTACGTTATCAACAAAAAAAATCCTAAGTTTAAACAACGTCAGGGATAATATGTTAATTTTGTAAGATTTTTAATTCGTATAAGAATATGGCTCGTATAGTTGGCGTAGATATACCAAATAATAAGAGAGGCGAAATCGCTTTGACTTATATTTATGGGGTAGGCCGTAGCCGCTCACAATTGATTTTCGAGAAAGCTGGTGTTGATAAGAACATCAAAGTTAGCGATTGGAATGATGAGCAGCTAGGGGCAATTCGTAAGGTAATTACGGAAAGTTACAAAGTAGAAGGCGAATTACGGTCGGAATATCAGATCTCCATTAAGCGATTAATGGACATTGGATGCTACCGTGGTATTCGTCATCGTATCGGATTACCGGTGCGTGGGCAAAGTACTAAAAACAATGCCAGGACACGTAAGGGTAGGAAGAAAACAGTTGCAAATAAGAAAAAAGCCACTAAATAATTGTAAGTAGCAATGGCAAAAAAGACTGGAGTTTCAAAGAAAAGAGTGGTTAATATTGAACCTGTAGGACAGGCTCACGTATCATCCTCTTTTAATAATATTATCATTTCGATGACCAATAATAACGGGGAAGTAATTTCCTGGTCATCGGCTGGTAAAAAAGGGTTTAGAGGATCAAAAAAGAATACTCCCTATGCAGCTCAAACTGCATCTGAAGAGTGCGCTAAAACAGCTTTCGATCTTGGTTTACGCAAGGTAAAGGTTTTCGTTAAAGGACCGGGAAACGGACGTGAGTCTGCTATTCGGGCAATGGCTAACGTTGGAATTCAGGTGACTGAAATTGTGGATGTTACACCTTTGCCACATAATGGATGCCGTCCTCCTAAACGTCGTCGTGTTTAATTAATAGGTACTTTTAAACGTAAAATCACATGGCAAGATATATTGGTCCAAAATCCAAGATTTCAAGAAAATTCGGGGAGGCAATTTATGGCCCCGATAAAGCTTTTGAGCATAAAAATTTTCCTCCGGGAATGCATGGAAACAGCAAACGCCGGAAAAAAGTTTCTGAATACGGAACACAGCTGAAGGAAAAACAAAAGGCGAAATACATGTATGGTGTACTTGAACGTCAATTCCGCAACCTTTTTGAAAAAGCACATTCGCATAAAGGAGTCACCGGAACCGTTCTTTTACAGCTTCTTGAAAGCCGTCTTGACAATGTAGTTTATCGTCTTGGTATTGCACCAAGCCGCGCAGCTGCACGTCAGCTGGTTTCTCATAAACACATTGTTATTAACGGATCTGTTGTAAATATTCCGTCTTACACACTTCGCCCGGGTGAAGTGGTCAGTGTACGCGAAAAATCGAAATCGCTTATCGCGATTACCGATTGCCTGGCGACACAACGCCACAACAAATATCCCTGGCTTGAATGGGATGGCGAAGCCAAATCTGGCAAGTTTCTGAATGTTCCTGGTCGTGAAGAAATTCCCGAAAATATCAAGGAGCAATTAATCGTCGAATTATATTCGAAATAAAAATAATATTTAGGTTTATGGCAATTTTAGCTTTCCAGAAGCCGGATAAGGTGATAATGATTGAGTCGGACAATCGGATTGGAAAATTCGAATTTCGTCCACTTGAACCTGGGTACGGGATTACTATCGGTAATGCTCTTCGCAGGATTTTATTGTCGTCGTTAGAAGGGTACGCAATCACAACGATCAAAATAGAAGGGGTGGAGCATGAATTCTCCACAATCCCCGGTGTAATAGAGGATGTAACCGAGATGATCCTTAATTTGAAACAAATCCGTTTCAAAAAGGTAGTTGATGACTTCGACAGCGAAAAAGTTTCTGTGACTATTTTTGGTCAGGATACCTTTAAAGCCGGAGATATTAATAATTTCATCACAGGATTTAGGGTCCTTAATCCTGAATTGTTGATCTGTAATATGGAACCTGAGGTGAAACTTCAGATTGAACTCTCAATCGAAAAGGGTCGCGGATATGTTCCCGGGGTCGAGAATAAGCCCTCCGAAGAGGAGTTTGGCGTAATCCCAATCGATTCGATCTTCACACCAATAAAAAATGTTAAGTACGATATCGAGAATTATCGCGTAGAACAAAAAACAGACTACGAGAAACTTCTTATCGAAATCACAACTGACGGATCGATCTATCCTAAAGATGCCTTGAAGGAAGCAGCTAAAATTTTAATTTATCATTTTATGCTTTTCTCCGACGAGAAAATCACCCTCGATTCTGATGAAAAATTCGCAAATGAAGAGTTTGATGAAGAGATTCTCCATATGCGTCAGCTTCTTAAAAATCGTCTGGTGGATCTTGATCTGTCTGTAAGGGCTCTTAATTGCCTTAAAGCAGCTGATGTGGATACTTTAGGTGAATTGGTAACTTATAATCGTAACGACTTATTGAAATTCCGGAATTTCGGAAAGAAATCATTAACCGAACTAGACGATTTATTGGTTAACCTCGGTTTAAGTTTTGGGATGGATATCAGTAAGTATAAATTAGACAAGGAATAATAGCAATGAGACATAGAAAAAGTTTCAATCATTTAGGTAGAACCAGTTCTCATCGGCATGCGATGTTGGCTAATATGGCAAATTCCCTACTCCTGCATAAAAGGATTAGCACTACGCTTGCCAAGGCTAAAGCATTGCGCGTTTATGTTGAACCGATCCTTACCCGTGCGAAAAGTGATACTACTCACAATCGCCGCGAAGTGTTTAGCCTGTTGCAAAGTAAAACTGTTGTTACCGAATTGTTCAGGGATATCGTAATCAAGATCGGCGACCGTCCGGGTGGCTATACCCGAATCTTGAAAGTAGGTAATCGTCTTGGTGATAATGCTGAAATGTGTATTATCGAGTTGGTAGACTATAATGAAAATATGTTGTCTGTCAGCAAGAAAGAGTCCGGTAAAAAACGCAGATCCAGAAAAAAATCAGATTCTCCAGCTGCTGAGACTCCTAAAAAGGAGACCGTGGAACCTGTTGCTGAAAAAGTATCGGATCAAGCTCCAGAAGCCGAGTCAAAATCGGAAGAAAGCGCTGAATAGTAGAATTTATTATATTCTAAAGGGCAACGAGAGTTGCCCTTTTTTTTTCTTTTCTTTTTTCTTTATTTAACATTTTCCGCAACCTTTTTTTCTTTTTTTTGTTTAAATATGAACATTAGTCTGATATAGACTAATTCTTGACAAAAAATATATATATTTGATAAACTATTTGCAAAAACTATTTGCAAAAACTATTTAATACTTAAATGGACTACATTAAGAAAAAACTTCTGGAAAAAGGGGTGCAAGAACGCGCAGTTGTTAAACGGCTAATTAGTGAATTTGGCAATGTTGTCGTTGAAGATGTTAATATTGACCAAATTCTAACCGGGATGAAAGGAATGACCAGTTTGTTAACGGTTACTTCCAAACTCGATCCGGAAAATGGAATCAGATATCGGGGTTATTCTATTAGCGAGTTGCAGGAATTACTTCCTAAAAATTCCCCTGAAGGTGAACCTTTACCTGAAGGTCTTTTTTATTTGATGCTACTTGGTGAATTACCTACCCCGCAAGATGTAGAATTCCTTAGTAAGGAATGGTATAACCGCAGCCACGTACCATACCATGTTATTAAGGTTCTGGAAGCAATGCCTACAACTGCTAAACCAATGACTCAGTTTAGTACTGCTATTATTTCAATGGCTACAGATTCTATTTTCCAAAAAGCACATAGAGCAGGTATAAACAAAAATGATTATTGGGATACAACCTATGAAGATGTCATGAATCTTATAGCTCGTCTTCCTGTTATTGCTGCTTATATTTATCGTAGGAGCTTTAAGGATGGTAGTTTTATAGAGCCGGATCGTGATCTTGACTGGGCTGCCAACTTTGCCCATATGATGGGCTATGATGACGAAGAAATCTATCGCCTGTTCCGCATGTACATGAATATACATGCCGATCATGAGGGTGGTAATGTTTCTGCTCATGCGACCCATCTCGTTGGATCTGCTTTAAGTAATCCATACTATTCCTATGCCGCAGGTATGCTTGGATTAGCCGGACCTTTGCATGGCTATGCAAATCAAGAGGTTATGTTTTGGATTTATGATATGATCAAAGTTATCGGTGACGATATGGATGAAAAAGTAATCCGCGAAAAAATTGAAACATATGTACGTAAAACAATCTCTGAAGGTAAAGTTATCCCAGGTTATGGCCATGCTGTTTTGAGGGTGACTGATCCACGGTTTACCGCTCAGCAACTGTTTGCCGAAAAATATGTTAAGGATGATAAGATAATTAATATTGTAAATATGCTTTACGATATTGTCCCTCCGATTCTCAAGTCACTGGGTAAAGTTAAGAATCCATGGCCAAATGTAGATGCTTTCTCCGGTGCTCTTCTTCAACATTATGGTATTGACGAATATTTTTTCTACACGGTAATGTTTGGTGTTAGCCGGGCTTTAGGTGTGTTGTCACAACTGGTCTGGGACAGAATGTATAATCTTCCCCTTGAAAGACCTTCGTCTGAAACACTCGAATGGTTTAAGGAAAAAGCGGGTATCTAATTTTATAGATTATCAATATAATGGGGAGTAATATCCCCATTTTTTTTGTCCTTAAATTTCATTCGAAAAATCGTCAAAATACATTCTGTTTTTACAAAATATAATAGCATTTTATTGTAACTTTAATCATATATTTTTATTGCTATTTTATTAACCTTAGAGTTGTTTATTCAAATTAATATTACGGTCATTTGCAATGGTGAGGAGAATACAAGCAATCCATAGACATGTATTTTAAATCCTGGACTATTTCAAATAGTAATAAAAACAAATTATTTACTCATGAAAAGCATTATAGGATCAAGAACAGAACAAAATCTGCTCAAGGCATTTGCCGGTGAATCGCAAGCCCGGATGAGATACGATTATTTTGCAAAACAGGCAAAAAAGGAGGGATTGGAACAAATTTCTGCGATTTTTGATGAAACAGCCTTAAATGAAAGGGAACATGCAAAACGTTTTTTTAAATTTCTTGAAGGAGGTCTGGTTGAAATAACAGCCACTTATTCTTCCGGAGTTATTGGTTCAACGCTTGAAAATCTTAAAGCCGCCGCTGCGGGGGAAAACGAAGAGTGGACTTCGTTATACCCTGAATTTTCCAGGATAGCTGCGGAAGAAGGATACCACGAAGTTGCGGCAGCTTTTAAGCTCATCTCAAAAGTTGAAATGGCACATGAAGAACGTTATAATACCCTCTATTCGAATCTTGATAATGGTAAAGTATTTGAAAGCGATGGAAAAGTGGTATGGAAATGCCGTAATTGCGGGTACCTTCACGAAGGAACAAAACCTCCTTTGAATTGTCCTGCCTGCCTCCATCCTCAGGCTTATTTTGAAATTAAAGATTCCGGTTATTAAATCATTTTATCTCTTCGCTATTAAATCATCTTATTTTCGTTTTTTTATCCGGAAGAGTGACAAATCGATACTGGCTTCAGTATTCAGATTTGTCACTCTTTTTTGTGCCGGAATTTAGGATATTTATTGGTCTGCACGAAAAAGACCTCGATATAGTTCAAATCTTATGCTTGAACAATATATTTTATGCCACTTATTCTATTTGGAATTTGCCTTTTTTTTAAAATAAATGATTATTTTAAAAGAAATTCATATGCTCCTGATAATCAAATTTCAACCTTGTAATTGTTTTATTATTTAATATATTTGCGCTGCTAACTAAAATTTAAACGGATGAAAAAAATAATAATTTTTGCTGGAATAATATGGTATTTCAACCAGACTTTTGCTGGCGGCTTACTCACAAACGGGAATCAAAGTGCCCAATACATTCGTATGTTATCACGTAATGCTTCAACATCGGTTGATGCGGTCTATTACAATCCTGCAGGGCTTATGCTGATGGATAATGGCTTTTATATCAGTGTTCATAACCAGAGTATTTTTCAAACTAAATCCATTGAAAGTGGCTTTCCTTTACTCAGCAACAATAAGTTTGAAGGAATGTTAACTATTCCGATTTTCCCAACTGCATTTGCAGTTTATAAAAAGGATAAATTCGCCCTGTCACTTGGTTTTGGCCCTAACGGTGGAGGAGCAAGTGGTGAATTCAAAAATGGACTCCCCTCTTTTTATAAGGGTATTTCCACACTTCCAGGTAAATTATCAGGGTTAAGTAAAATAGGAATGAACGTTGACGGTTATAGTAGCGACTTCTATTTTAAGGGAAAGTCTTTTAATTGGGGGATACAAGGTGGGGCTTCAGTTAAGATTAATAAAATTTTCTCTGTGTATGGAGGGCTACGTTATGTGCCTACTATGGGCATTTATCGGGGTCATCTGAGTAATATTTCAGTTCGAGTAAATGGTGAATTTAAAAATGCAGCTGCCTTTCTGGGTACAGAAGTCCCCGCTGTATTACATGGGATGTCAGCTCAGGCCAAAGGTGCAGCAGCAAGTGTTCAGCCTTTAATCTCACTTGGTGGAGGTGGTTATACCTTGGCACAAGTTCAGGGGGCTAACTATATATCGATGGAACAGCGAACTGCCCTGGAACAGGGCTTAATAAAGCTGGCGGGAAAAACACAGTCGGAGATTGACCGAATGAATCTTTCCACAATTCAGGCAACATTCAACGGTGGAGCGGCAGCTCTTAACGGGCAAGCTGATGTATTGACGACAACAGCAGCTGAATTACTTGATAAGAAGGTTGATGCTACCCAAACCGGGGCAGGTGTTACCCCAATTGTTGGGTTGGATATTAAACCAACTGAGAACCTTAATATTGGCATAAAGTATGAATTTATGACTAAGATGACCCTTACAAACAAGACCAAAGATGATGGTACAGGTTTGTTTGAAGATGGGAAAAAAACGGGAAGGAATATTCCTGCTATCATCTCAATTGGTGTGGATTATAAAATCTCGAAGCTTACTCTTTCCGGTTCTTTTAACCATTATAACGACAAAGGGGTTGACTGGGGGATGAATACTTATAATGAGCCACGCGTAATTGATCATAATTCATGGGAAGTGGCTGTAGGTACCCAATATCAATTAACCAGTATATTGGCTGTCAGCTGCGGTTACTTGCGCACCTCGATGGGAGTATATCCTCAGTTTCAGACCGATTTTATCTATTATAATAGTGTTATTAATAGTTTTGGTGGCGGATTTGAAATTAAACTTGCCCCTAACTTTAGTTTGGATGCAGGTGCTATTGTTGCCACTGCCAAAGATGCAAAAAAACCATTTGTCGACAGAATCTATGGCAATTATTCAGAAACCTACTCAAAACACACCGTGGGTTGTGCACTAGGTCTGAATTATAAGTTCTAAGAATAATCGAATAAAATTTAGGAATTTCGGATGAGCCCAAGGCTTTACCTAATTTTCAATAAGAAGCGCAGTCATTCTAACTGCGCTTCTTAATTGAAAATTTATTGTCATGTACTTTGTTATTTAAAACCTGAAGGGATAACATGATTTTAGGATGGTTGAACAAAGATAGTTGTTAACCACACAGTGGTGTCCTAAACCGATCATTCAGCAATTATAAACTTACCCTTTATTTATAATTGCCTTTTTGCGGCAAATTATTCCTTCGCTGTATTATGAATAATAAAGGAGTGCGTTACGGGCATAGCTTTGCGATAAACTGCTGATACACCGCAATATCGTTCATGTGAAAGATTAATGGCCTTCTCAAGTTTATCTTCCGGCAAATCTTTACCCCAGAATTCGTAAACGATGTGCATACTCGTATAATGGATAGGTTGCTCCTCAGATTGCTCACTTTCCACTTTTACATCAAAATTCTCAAGCTCAACCCTCATTTTCCTTAGGATAGAAATAACATCCATTGCGGTGCACCCTGCAAGGGCGACCAACATCAGGATTTTTGGTCTCGGACCCAAATCGTTCCCTCCAGATTGTTCTCCGGTATCCAGGATAAGTTTATGACCATTCACTTCAGTCTCAAATGCCATACCTTCTTTCCAGGAAATACTTAAATCTTGTTTCATTTTGGATAATTAATAGTTTACACTTAGATGATATTTTTTTCTGGCCACTGGCAGCTTGCTACAGGCAAAATCTTCGCTGTATGAACCTTCTTTTCAAATGGATATTTATTACCTCCGAAGATATGTCGTTAGGTTGCCAACGGCCAGCAGCCAGTTCCCAGCTGCTTATCCTAATTAGATACTTTCTTAATTTATTGAAACCTTCAACACATCATTAATAGCTGTTCTGAAAGTCTCTTTTGGCAATGCTCCCAATGCCATTTGAGGTTGACCTTCAATGGGTACAAATAAAATGGAGGGGATGCTCTGTATTCCAAAAATTCCTGCTAATTCCTGCTGATCTTCGGTATCTACTTTGTAAATGGCGATTTTATTACCATATTCGGTTTGTAGCTCTTCAAGAATTGGAGCGATCGTTTTGCAGGGACCACACCAATGGGCATAAAAATCGATGATAACTGGAATGGTACCTTCAAATTTCCACTCCTTATTTAATTCAAAATTGAAAACCTTCTCTTTAAAACTCTCTTTCGTTAAATGTTCAAGTGCCATAATATTTTACATTAAAATTATTTCTATTTATAATTTGCTAGTAGCAATAATTGAGAGACAAATGTATTTAATATATTTGAAATAAAAAAGTAATTAATCAGGTAATTTGCCAATAGCAAAAAATGTGTTTGGAAATAATTGCCAAGTTTGTAGCTTTGTAAAAAGAATTTTTAAGGTATGGAAACCAAACCCGGATTAGTGAGCTTGATTTACGAATTGAAGAAAAAATGTTTGCAAGTCGATCAGCGGTTGATGAATGATCTGAAGATTTCCCAATCTGAACTACTTTTCTTTTCAGCGTTGAATAATTGTAAGGGGATAAGCAGTCCTGAATTAGCTAAGAATATGGGACTTTCGTTGTCCCGGATTAGCAGGATCGTTGACAAACTGGTTGTAAATGGTTATCTGGACAGAAAGGCCGATGAAGTGGATCGCAGGGCCATAAGGCTCTGTCTTACTTCAAAAGGAAAGTCAATCAGAAGCAAGATTGATAAAGTGAGAAATGAATGTGAGGAGAGGCTGCTTGAAATTATCCCCGCTGCAGAGGTTCCGCAAGTTGAAAAATTATTCTCTGAAATTGTGCTAAGAATGTAATTTTATTTTTCAGAATATGATATGGAATGAGAGAATTGAATGTGCTACGCGTGAAGAGATGCGGATCATTCAATCGGAAAGACTAAGCGAGACTGTTAAACGTATTTATCACAGTGTCCCTTATTATCGTAAAAAGATGCAGGATGCCGGACTTACACCAAATGACATTGAAGATCTTGACGATATTCGAAAACTTCCCTTTACCACAAAGATAGACCTTCGTGATAATTATCCTTTTGGGCTATTTACTGTACCCATGAGCGAGATCGTTCGCCTCCATGCCTCATCAGGAACAACCGGAAAGCCCACAGTGGTTGGATATACCCGGAAAGATATACAGATGTGGGCTGAGGTGGTTACCAGATCGCTTTGTATGGCAGGAGTGCACCGGAATGATATTGTACAAATCGCCTATGGATACGGCCTTTTCACCGGAGGATTGGGTCTGCATTATGGGACTGAAAACCTCGGAGCCTCCGTTATCCCGATCTCAGGAGGAAATACGACCAAACAGATTCAGCTGATGGAGGATTTTGGCAGTTCGGTCCTCTGTTGTACCCCTTCGTATGCGCTGAATATTGCCGAAGTGATTAAAGAGATGAAGGTCGATATTAACAATCTAAAGCTTAGAGTGGGAATGTTTGGTGCAGAACCATGGTCCGAAGCGATGCGTAAGGAGATTGAAACTAAACTGAAAATTAAGGCAATTGACATATACGGACTTAGTGAGATTGTTGGTCCGGGGGTTTCGTGTGAGTGCGAAGAACAATGTGGTATGCATATCAACGAAGATCATTTTCTTCCAGAGGTTATCGATCCTGAAACCCTCGAGCCTGTGGCTCCTGGTGAAGTTGGAGAGCTCGTTTTTTCAACCATTACAAAGGAGGGTCTTCCCCTGTTGAGATACCGGACACGTGATCTCACACGCCTTCATTATGAAGAGTGTGCCTGCGGTCGTACCTTGGTAAGAATGGAGAAGTGCAAGGGGCGAAGTGATGATATGCTGATCATAAGGGGAGTAAATGTATTCCCTTCTCAAATTGAAACTGTCCTTTTGAATATGAGTGAGGTGGAACCGCATTACCTGATTATTATTGATCGGGAAGGAACTCTGGATACAATGTCGTTAATGGTCGAAGTACAGGAACAGTTCTTTTCGGATGAGATTCGTAAACTGCAGGAGTTACGACTGAAAATAACAAAACAACTCGAGAGTGTTCTTGGAATATCTGTAAATGTAAAACTTGTGGAGCCAAAGACGATCGAGCGCACAGCAGGCAAAGCTAAGAGGGTAATCGATAACCGGTCGATTTAGAAGTATTCGTTTAATAATCTTCTAATTTAAATACTTGTGCAGTAACATACCTTTTAAGTGGCTTAGGCGCGTAGCACCGTTAGTTTGGTAACAGACACAGCAGGATTGCAAATCGTCAGCCGAATAGCGGCGACAGGTAAGAGGATACAAATATGTCACTATAAAAAATTCAACGCTATGTTAATAAAGCAATTATCTGTATTTCTGGAAAACAAGTCGGGTCGTTTGAACGAAGTTTCCAAGATCCTTGGAGACTGTGGAATTAATATGTTGGCATTTTCTGTTGCCGACACTTCCGAATTCGGTATCTTGCGTCTTATTGTTTCTGATCCCGAGCGAGCCTGCAAGGTCTTGCGCGACAATGATTTTTCTGTCAACCTTACCGAAGTGGTTTGCCTGAACTGTCCCAATGAGCCCGGAGCATTGGCCAAAGCTTTACAGATTTTATCGGATAATCAAATTACAATAGCCTATTTGTATGCTTTTTCAACCGGTGATTCAGCCAATGTTGTGCTGAAACCTGATCAATTGGAAGAGTGCATTAAGGTTTTGCAGGAGCATAAGATGGAGCTGATTGAGGCCAGTACGTTATATCAAATTTGAGATTCTTCATTGACTGCTTTTCAAAAGATCCAAAATAAAAAATGCCACCAAAACACAAAGGCACCACAAAGGCACCAAAAACCAATTAATTGCTTTCTACTCGCTGGTAAAAAATTGTACCCTCTTGCTTGATATTTTCAACAAAATCCGGATTGGTCAAGGTGTGAAATTCTACCAAATCAACCTTGTAAGGGAGTGAACTCTCCTCGAAATCACTTTTTAGTCTAAGCAAGGTTTGACTGCCTGTTCCCTTATTCATTATGGCCAAATCAATATCGCTGCCCGGTTTATTGGTCCCTTTGGCACGGCTTCCAAAAATATGCACGAGCAAAACCTCCGGATATTTATAAAGAATATCATGCAAGGTTTGCATAACCCTTTCGGTGAGGCCATAATTATTTATTAGATTATTCATCTAAAAGATCCTGCTGTCCATGACCTCCTTCTGCAATAAAGAAATCATAAAGCATTTGCAGTGCCGGATAAACTTCATCACGAAGAACTTCCTCCGAAACTTCAAATTTGGTACCGCTGTAATCGTGCGATAATTCATTGCGAATATCCAACCCGTCAATTAATGCCTGACCAAAATGAATAAGTCCTGACTGCTGGGCCTCCCTAATCGTATCTTTGGGAGAAGGTTTAAAAACAAATCCTTTTTCTTCGAGATAATCTTTTAGAACCTTCCATGAAAGATCTACCGTAAACTCAAAACGCTGGATTAGTCCATTACGTTCCAGTTCATTTAAATCATTCTGTTCCATCGCTTCCTTTAGCTTTAAAAAAGCCAATTCATAATTCTGAAAGCGTTGTTTCCAGCGGTTGTCTTTATATTCCATTTGTATTCTTATTTCCCGAAAACTGTGCATTGTTGTTATTTGCCGATTACACTCAGTCTGTTTCTATGTCGTTTTTCACTCCGGATATTGTTGAAATCGGGTAATCTGTTTATAAAGATTGTAGGACACTATTCAAATATTGTCTTCCAACAATTGCCAGTATCTCAACTACTCCATTGTTTAGTCTGTAAAATATACTATCAGACCCGCAAACATAACGTCTATATCCTGTGTTTATATAATCGACAGATTCAAATGAAAAGGGTCGTTGGGCTATGATGTCAAAATACTCAAAAAATGAATCAAAGTATTTATCAGCTTGAGTTACACCAAACTTTTCGATGCCGTAATGATGAATTCGTATCAAATCGTCCTTAGCTTCATTACTTAATCTATATCTGACCATTAAATAATGACTTTGATTGATTTAAAATTAGTTCTTTATTATCCTCAGTAAATCCACTATTTTCAGATTTATCTAATTTAGCTCTAATAAAATCAACTTGAACTTGCTGCTTTCTAGCCTGTCTGATCAAATCATTAATTAGTTCACTTTTACTGGTGTATTCTTCATTATTCACTTGTGCTTTTAACCATTCTTCATTTGGTTTTGTGAACGAAATACTTTGTCTTGCCATTATATTTTGTTTTGATTCAAATATACACCAGATTTACACCGCTTGCAAATTTTCTTGTATTGTTATAAATGGTTTTAATATCTCAGTCGGTGTGGCCACGACTGTAATCGTATGATAATTAATTTCGATGGTTTCCTTTAGTTTTAAGAAAGCCATTTCATAATTCTGAAAGCGTTATTTCCAGCGGATCGCCTTATTTTCCATTTGTAAAAAATTAGCAGTTTCCTAATACACGGAAAATTAAATTAAAAATATTGAAATAGAAAGGCGGTTTTTATTTTTCTTTACACTCTACTTTTTTGCTTGCCGGCATATTTTGGATAGCCCACTTAGACATACTATCAATTATTGGCAGCAAACTACTTCCGTATGGAGTAATCGTATATTCAACTCTTGGTGGAATTTCAGGATATATTATTCGCTCAATTATTCCGTCTGATTCTAATTCCCGCAACTGGTTGGTTAATGTTTGCTTACTAATTTCAGTTATGTTTTTTAGTAAAATACTGTAACGGTTTCTGTCTGTTCTTATCATATGAATAATACTTGGTTTCCATTTTCCACCAATTATATTCATGCAATATCCTACCGGGCAATTTCCCGGTACGAAGTCTTTAGTCTTTCTAACCCCTGTATTTGCCATTAGTCTAAAAAATTAGTCTATACACATAAAATAGGTATATATAAATTATTTAGTCAAAGGTAGCATTTTTGCATAAAATGTAATTTATAAAATATAAAAATGAAACTTTTAGAATCACAAAAATTGGGTAATCAAATACTGAAGAACAGTATGGCGATGGCGCCTATGACAAGAAGCCGTGCCAACCTTGATGGAGTAGTGAGCGACTCAACAGTCTTGTACTACACTCAAAGAACAAGTGCCGGGCTTATTATTAGTGAAGCAATAAATATCAGTAAACAAGCTGTTGGGAGCCCTTTGACTCCTGGTATTTATAATCAGGACCAAATAAATGGCTGGGAAAAAGTAACCAAAGCTGTTCATGAAAATGGTGGTGTCATTTATGCGCAACTATGGCATACCGGGCGTGTAGGTCATTCACTTGTAAAAAACGGGGAACAGCCTGTAGCTCCATCAGCTGTTGCTATTGAAGGACAACAGCATTTTACGATGGAAGGAATGAAAGATTATGAAATCCCACGAGTATTAACCACTGAAGAAGTTGAAAATATTATTCAGGACTATAAACAAGCTGCAATAAATGCCATTGAAGCAGGTTTTGATGGGGTTGAATTGCACGCTGCATTTGGATATTTACCTAACCAGTTTTTAGCAGAAAGCGCAAATCAACGAACAGATAAATATGGCGGAAGTAATGAAAATAGAAACCGTTTTGTGCTGGAAGTGATGCACGAAATCGTAAATGCAATTGGTGCTGATAAAGCATCTGTTCGGCTATCACCAACAAGTTTATACAACAACATTGTACATCAAAATCCAGTTGAGCAATTTGTTTTATTGATTAACGAGCTCAACAAAATGCCGCTGGCTTATGTCCACATAATGAATGTGCCTTTCCCCGCTGATAAATTCCCGCAATATCCTTCAAATCCTTTAGAGACATTCGGGAAATTGTTGCAACATCCAGTCATTGCTAACTGCGGATATAACAGGGAATCAGGTGAAGAGGAATTACAAAAAGGTATTGCAAAGCTTATTTCTTATGGGACTTTATTTTTATCAAATCCCGATTTGCCTAAACGTTTTGAATTAAATTGTGAATTAAATCAACCTGATAGAGCGACCATGTATGGTGGGCAGGATAAAGGTTATATTGATTATCCATTTTTAAACCAATAAATAACTATTTCATGAACAGAATATTGGTAATCTTAACAATTGATACTGAAAATCTACCCGGCAATTTTCAGGAAATCATAAAACATGAAAGAGAAGTTGTCGCTCAATGGAAAAAGGAGGGTTTTTTAGATCAACTATTTCTAAGACAAACTAAAAATGGAGCGGTACTTATTTTTAAAGAGATCAATGAAGAAAAAGTAAATCAATTAATGACTACACTGCCACTTTACAAACTAAAAAAATCAATGGAAGTATTTGCCTTGATAAAAGATAAGGAATTTTAGTTCACTATTGTCCGGTTAAAATTGTAAGATATATTCAATTTTAACCGGACACCAATGGAAAAAATATTGTAACAAAAGGATTAGAAGTGCACATGGATTGCATTATACGATCAAAAATAAGTATTTCCAACTTTCATTTTTGTCAAATTAATTTTAGTTTAAATAAAACTTCATATTTAAATTTTTCGTATATTAGTTGAATCCTAAGAAGTTGTTCTATAAATAGATGGTTTGAATGATTAAATTCTTAATCCTAAAATTTGTATGATAACAAATAATCTTTCCTCAGGGGCCAACTCAAATGTGACCAACCTGAAAATGTTAAATTCCGCTATTCTGGGTTATGGTGAGACCTACAATCCGGCAAATACCCTAATCACCCCGGCGGCTTTACAAACCGCATATCTTCTTGGCCTTGGTGCCGTAAATGCTGTTGATAACATCCTCCCTGCCAATTCAAATGCCAAAAATGTACGCAGTAAGGCGTTCGACTCGATGGGTAAACTTGCAACCCGTGCCGGAAATGCATTTAAATCACTCGTGGCTGACGAGTCTGCCAGGGTGCATATCCGTTCACTGATCCATTTAATTCAAAGAGGTCGGGTCAATGCAGTTAAATCTAAAGCTACTATTAACGAGGCCGGAGAAGACCCTTCAACGGTAAAAGAAAACGCTTCCCATAAGTCGGGGTACGAAAAGCAACTGGACAATTTTTACAGACTGATCCAATTTCTCGCCAGTTTCCCGGCTTATAAACCGAACGAGGCTGAATTAACAGTTGAAGCATTATCTGCTTTTCATACAGAACTGACAAAGGATAACCAGTTGGTTGCCGATACACAAATTCAGCTCGATCAGTCACGTATGAACCGCGAAAAGGTGCTTTATCAACCTATAACCGGATTAGTTCATACGTGTAACGATTCGAAAAGCTATATCAAATCTGTCTTTGGCGCCAATAGCCCCGAATATAAACAGATCTCGAAACTTAAATTTGGAACCTATAAAAACATCATGTAATCAGCCATTTTTTATTGGAATATACCTCTTCTTAGGAAATCAGATGCTGCGGATACTGCAATAGTGACCGCAGCTTTTTTTCAGGCCTTTATGCAAAGCAAAGGATTTCCGGATAATTTAAGAAAGATATGATTAACAAATTTTAATCAATAAATTATCTGAAATTGTTTTTTGAGAACCTTATTTTTCTCAACATACCATTGTAGCTTTAATTTAATAATTATCAATTTCAACCTTATTTACCTTATAGAAATGAAGATTAAGTTTTAAATTAATCGGATCAACATAATTAAGACTGCTTTGCCATAGAGTGAGACTAATTCTTACATTATTCGTATGAACACTCTAAAGAATAAGGTAAATAAGGTTTTTGGTGGGGCTGTAAATCATTGCGCTACTAAGGTCAAAGAAGGAAAATAAGGTTTTAATACTATTTTAAGGAAGGTCACTTTTAAAAAGCCAGGTTACATTATTCAGAGAGCACAGGAAACTGTTCAGAAGGCAGGAAACACTTTTCAGAAGGAAGGTTACAAGTTTCAGAAGACAGTTTGTACTAATCAGAAGGCATGTTATACTTTTCAGAAAGCGCTGGATACTTTTCAGAAGGCAGGTTACACTTTTCAGAAGATGGTTTACACTTTTCAGAGAGCACCTGATACTTATCAGAAGAGAGGTTATACTTTTCAGAAGACATGTTACACCTTTCAGAAGGCAGGATGTACTTTTCAGAGAGCACCGGAAACTTTTCAGAAGGCAGGTTACATATTTCAGAAAGGGGATTTGACGTTGAAATGGTTCCTTGCTAATCAATTCTGATCCTAAATAATTGTGTTTGTTTCCTTATATGACGAATGAATTGAAGTTAATTCAGGGATTTTTTTTACATTGCGTCCAAAATAACAGAGTAAGAATAAATAAAACAGTTGTGTGAAAAAAGTTTCTATTCAAGGTATAAAAGGTTCATTCCATGAAGATGCGGCAAGACGATATTTCAATAATGAAGTAGAGATCGTCGAATGTAAGTCGTTCCGTAAAGTTTGTGAGCAAATCGATGAAGATAAGGTTGACTATGCCGTTTTGGCGATTGAGAATTCTATTGCCGGGAGTATTCTTCAAAACTATTCTTTAATTCGCGACTACCATTTGCGTGTAATCGGCGAAATCTATATCCATATTCAAATGAACCTGATGGTTCTACCCGGAGTGCACAAGAAAGACATTAAAGAAATCTATTCACACCCGATGTCGTTTCTGCAATGTGCTGAATATCTTGAGAAATACTTTCCAAATGTTGAAACCAAAGAACTCGGAGATAATGCAGCGGTAGCAAAATTAATCTCAAAAGAGAAGATTACCTATGCCGCTGCAATCAGCAATCTGAGGTCGGCTCAATTATATGGATTAGATGTTATTGATAAGGGTATTGAGAGCAATAAAAAGAATTATACCAGGTTTTTGATACTTGCTAAACATGCCACCACTGCGGAGGTTCCCAATAAAGCCTCCCTTTGTTTTGAGGTAGGTCATTTTCATGGGGCTTTGGCCAAAGTTTTAAATACCTTTGCTGAACATGAGATTAATCTGACTAAAATCCAATCGCTTCCAATCATTGGTAAACCTAATGAATACTCTTTTCATGTGGATGTTGAATGGGATTCGATTGAGAATTATGAGAAGGCAATTCATATGGTTTTAAAGAATGTTTCAAGTATGGCTATTCTTGGAGAATATGTCAGGGGAGAAGTTGCAATACACAATGAATAAATACTGACCTTATGGGAAATCTAGCTATTTTTTTCGGACCTGAAGGGGGATCTGTCAATCGTGTTTCCAAATCATTGGCGTCCAAATTGGATGAGCATAAACCTGATTTGATTCTCATCAATGAGGCAACGGCTGCCGATCTTGTACGATACGATACGATTATCTTTGGAATCTCAACTATTGGCAGGGATACCTGGGATCAGAAATTCGGAAATATTGATTGGGCGAGATTTATGCCCATTATCTCTTCTTTTGATTTTACCGGTAAGAAGGTTGCCGTTTTTGGTCTGGGTGACCATATCACCTATGCTTACCATTTTGTTAATTCAATGGGGATCCTGGCCAAAACAGTCTTGAAAAACGGGGGGCAGCTCTTGGGTAAAGTTAGTTCCGAGGGGTATGATTTCCAGGATTCGGAGGCCCTTGAAGGTGGAATGTTCCTTGGATTACCTATTGATGAGGATTTTGAACCTGAATTAACCGATGGTCGCTTGAATAGTTGGGTCGAACAATTAAATCTGGAGTTTTGAATTCAATCAACCCAATGAATACGCCGATAAATTGCGAAATTGTTGAGCGTAAAATAGCAGAACTGGAAGTTCCTGAGATTGGTAATGCTTCAATACGGGAGATTGTTCAGTTAGTAAGCAGCATTGAGGCAGCTACCGGAGAGCGCTATATTCGTATGGAGATGGGTATTCCGGGACTTCCGCCGGCTCATATCGGTGTAGAGGCTGAGATTGAGGCCTTGCGTAATAATGTAGCCTCTGTTTATCCCCGCATAGACGGTATTCAGCCGCTTAAAGACGAGACTTCCCGTTTTCTGAAACTGTTCATGGATATTGATATTAAACCTGAAGGTTGTATTCCTACCGTGGGTTCTATGGAGGGGAGTTATGCGGCGTTTTTGGTTTCGGGAAGTTGCCATAAACAACGTGATACAGTCCTTTTTATTGATCCCGGCTTTCCTGTTCAAAAGCAGCAATTGCTGGTAATGGGACAGAAATATGAAACTTTTGATGTTTTTGATTTCCGGGGAGCAAAGCTTCGTGAAAAACTGGAATCTTATCTCTCTAAAGGAAATATCAATTGTATAATCTATTCGAATCCGAATAATCCGGCATGGATCTGCTTTGATGATCAGGAATTAAGCATCATCGGTGATCTGGCCAATAAGTACGATGTTATTATCATTGAGGATCTGGCCTATTTTGGAATGGATTTCAGATCAGATCTCTCCCGTCCCGGAGTTCCACCTTATCAGGTTACGGTAGCCAGATATACTCCGAATTATATCTTAATGATTTCCAGTTCAAAGGTATTCTCCTATGCCGGACAGCGAATTGGAATGCTTGTTATTTCAGATGCTTTGTACCATCGCCATTTCCCTTACCTCGGAGAGCGTTTGAAGGTTTATGGCTTCGGTAATGCCATTGTCCATAGGGTATTATATTCTTTGACCTCAGGAACTTCCCATTCTGCCCAGTATGCCCTTGCCGCTATGTTTAAGGGGGCCAATGATGGAATCTTCAACTTTGTGGGAGATGTAAAGGAGTATGGCGAAAAGGCAAAGATCATGAAGCAGATTTTTATTGAAAATGGCTTTAAGATTGTTTATGATACCGATTTGGGTCAGGCTGTTGGAGATGGTTTTTATTTTACCGTCGGTTATCCAGGAATGACAGGAGCAGAATTACTGCACAAATTATTGTATTATGGAATCAGTGCTATCTCACTTGGTAATACCGGCAGTACCAAAGAAGGATTAAGAGCTTGTGTTTCAAGTGTAAAAAGAGAGCAGTTTGGGGATTTAACCGACAGAGTTAAGCAATTCAATGCAGATTTTCCGATCATAACTGAATAGCCTGGTTTACTTACCCGGCTACCTTCAGAAAAGTTAACGATCAAATAAATATCAGATTAAGATGGCAAAAGTCAGAGGAGCAGTTGTTGTCGACACCGAAGTATGTAAGGGGTGCAACCTTTGTGTTGTGGCTTGCCCTACATTAACCCTGGCGCTTAACCGCAATGTGAATAACAAGGGATATCACTATTCTTATATGGAAAATCCTGAAAATTGTACAGGATGCACCAACTGTTCTACCGTTTGCCCCGATAGTTGTATCACTGTATACCGGACAAAAACCGTACATTAAACAATTCTTTAAATCCTGAATATGGGAGAGTTAAGATTGATGAAGGGAAATGAAGTGATTGCTGAAGCGGCAATCCGATGTGGGTGTGATGGCTATTTTGGCTACCCGATTACTCCCCAATCCGAAATTATGGAAACCTTAATGACCTTGCGTCCCTGGGAAGATTCAGGCATGGTCGTCTTGCAGGCAGAGAGTGAAATCGCCTCAATACATATGGTTTACGGCGCTGCAGGTGCAGGCAAACGGGTTATGACCTCCTCTTCAAGTCCCGGTATAAGTTTGATGGCTGAAGGGATTTCCTATATGGCAGGTGCTGAACTTCCTTGTGTGATTGTTAATGTTCAACGTGGAGGTCCAGGACTTGGAACCATTCAGCCTTCGCAGGCTGACTACAACCAGGCGACAAAAGGTGGCGGTCATGGCGACTATTCCTTATTTGTACTTGCTCCCGCATCTGTACAGGAGATGCATGACTTTGTGATCCTTGGCTTTGAGATGGCCTTTAAATATCGTAATCCGGTGATGATCCTGGCTGACGGAGTTATTGGTCAGCTTATGGAGAAGGTTGAATTGATTGATCACCGTCCCCGTTGGACTAATGAACAAATTCTGGAAATCTCGGGAGAATGGGCAACCTACGGTAAATCTCAAAATCGAAAAAAGCATATCATTACATCGTTAGAGATGGACTCAAATACGATGGAGCAAAACAACCTCCGGCTACAGGCAAAATACGAACGGATGAAAGAGGTTGAGGTTCGGTATGAGGCCATCGAATGTGATGACGCTGATTATATCCTGGTCGCTTTTGGTTCGGCTGCCAGGATTTGTCAGAAAACAGTACAGATTGCACGCCAGAAAGGGGTTAAAGTGGGTCTGATCCGCCCCATTACACTTTTCCCCTTTCCCGAGAAAATTATCGCTCAATATGCATCTAAAGTCAAAGGATTTCTTTCGGTGGAATTCAATGCCGGGCAGATGGTCAATGATATCCGTTTAGCAGTAAACGGCAACACAAAAGTAGCATATTTCGGGAGGATGGGGGGTATAGTCCCTACGCCGGATGAAGTTGAGATTGCATTGCATCAACGATTTAAAAACTAAGCAACATGTCTGTATTAACTGAAAGAATCAATCAGATCATAAAACCGGAAAATCTTGTTTATGCCAAAACTCCGCTTCTGAATGATGATGCAATGCACTATTGCCCCGGTTGCAGCCATGGAGTGGTTCACCGGCTGATTGCAGAGGTGATCGAGGAGATGGGAATTCAGGAACAGACCATTGGTGTCTCACCTGTAGGTTGTGCTGTTTTTGCTTATAACTATATCGATATTGATTGGGCAGAGGCTGCTCATGGCCGTGCTCCGGCTGTAGCTACCGGAATTAAAAGGGTGATGCCGGAGAAATATGTCTTCTCCTATCAAGGCGACGGAGATTTGGCGGCTATCGGTACCGCAGAGACTTTGCATGCCATAAACCGTGGTGAAAATATTGTAATGATTTTTATCAATAATGCAATTTATGGGATGACAGGTGGTCAGATGGCTCCTACTACCCTTATCGGGCAGATAACCGCGACAACTCCCTTTGGGAGGAATGCCGATTTGAATGGTTATCCGCTTAAGATTACTGAATTAATTGCCCAACTACCCGGAGCAGCCTATGTAACCAGACAAAGCGTTCAGACTCCTGCAGCAGTACGTAAAGCAAAAAAAGCAATCCGCAAGGCTTTTGAGATTCAGGCTAAAAAGATCGGAACTGCCTTTGTAGAGGTGGTTTCAACCTGCAGTTCAGGCTGGAAGCTGACCCCCGTTGCCTCAAATAAATGGATGGAAGATAATATGTTCCCCCAATATCCGTTAGGTGATTTAAAAGATTCAGGACGGGCAGACGCTGATTTGTACCGGATCAAAGGTTAATACCATAACATTTAAAGCTCAGGAAAATGACTGAAGAGATCATCATCGCAGGATTTGGCGGACAGGGAGTTCTTTCAATGGGGAAAATTCTGGCCTATTCAGGTGTAATGCAGGATCAGGAGGTGGCCTGGTTTCCTTCGTATGGCCCCGAAATGCGGGGTGGTACCGCAAATGTGACAGTTATTCTGAGTGACGAGCGAATCAGTTCCCCCATATTGCATGAATTTGATACAGCCATTATCCTGAATCAGCAGTCGATGACGAAATTCGAATCACGAGTAAAACCCGGAGGGATGCTTATTTATGATCCTAACGGAATTATTCATCACCCAACAAGAAAGGATATTAATATTCTAAAGGTTGAAGGCTCCAGGCTAGCAGTCGAGATGGGTAATCCCCTCACATTTAATATGATTGTACTTGGCGCTTTTCTTAAGGCAAAACCTGTGATAAAGCTCGAAAATGTGAAAAAGGGGCTGGAAAAATCATTGCCCGAACGTCATCATAAATTAATCCCCCTTAATCTGGCTGCAATCGAAATCGGGCAGGAAAACCTTGTTGTTGTGCAGGAGGTGGAGGTAGGGAATTAGACTTTAGACTGTTATACTTTTAAGGATAGAACGCAGATGACACAGATCCAGCAGATGGACACTGATCAGAAGTAGATTGGAAATTAGATCGTTAGGCCATTAGTGAATGATGGCAGTAAATTAATTCTTCAAAAAAAAGGATTTAGACCTCAGTAAATTTATTAATCCCTATATTTTCTTTAATTCTACTGACCTCGACGAGGTCAATCCTTCAGCATTAAAACCTTTATATAACAGGAATTTAATCCTGGTCATCACCACCCTAAGGACCTAATAGTCTAATTGCCAAATTGTCTAATTGTACTTGTTCACAACATCCCATTATCGATCTGCCAGATAATGTATTCGATCATTTTGTCCTCATTGGCCGCGTCGTATTCCGATTTCAGGTTATGGCCAAAGATCCGCGCAATCCCTTGCCAGAAAAAGGCACTGAATCCCCCTTTAAACTCTTTGATGATTTCGTACGAAGACTGACCGGTCTCACGGTCTATTAATTTGATAAGTATACGCCCCTGGTTAATGGACATCGATCTGATTTCCGGTTCAAATTCAGAAAACAGATCTTTTTCAATTTTTTTGATATACTCTTTTCGCTCCCCATTGCTCTTAAACGTTAAATAAACACTGTTGTAGCCTTTCAACTTCAGGGCTGCAACTTTGGCAATGGGATAAACTTTCATTACCCTCATCTCCAGAATCGTATATTGATGCAGCGCTTTACGTGACCAATCTTTACGTTGCGGATAAACCAGGATCTCGGGCAAAACATAATGAAGGATTGAATCAGATTCTGTGATAAGCGTTTTGTCATCGTATAAATAGGGCGGACGATCCTTGATCTGGGCAAGCCCGGCCAGGGGTATCGATAGAAGCAAATAAAGAGTTAATCTTTTTAACATTACCAAAATCATATTATTAGACCTCAAAATTAATAAACGATACTGCAAGTCCGACTATTTAATAGGTTATTAAATTCCAAAATTTGTTAACTCCGGATTTTTAAATCGGTATCTTTGTCATTAAGATTCCAAAATCCTTTTGAAAGCTATATAAAAATGGATAAAATTAAGGTTGAAGTATCCTCTGAAATCGGAGTTCTAAGGGGGGTTATCATGCATACTCCGGGTCATGAGGTCGAAAATATGACTCCGGAAAATGCGGAACGGTCGCTTTACAGCGATATTTTAAACCTCTCAGTTGCTACTAAAGAGTATATTCATCTGAAGCAGATCCTGGAAAAGGTCACAGATGCTTTTGAGGTAAAAGACTTGCTGATTGAAACCCTTCGGAGTGACGATGTAAAAGAGGAGCTGGTTCGCAAAATATCTTTTCAGGAGGATGCAGCTGCCGAAATTGATTTTTTGCTTCAGTTGCCGGCGAAGGTGCTTGCAACGCAACTTATTGAAGGCGTTATACTCAGAAGGGATAATCTGACCCGCTTTTTAAGCAAGGAGCGCTATTCGATGCGCCCATTGCATAATTTTCTTTTTACACGGGATGCATCGATGACCTTGTGGGATGAGGTGC
>CANJNY010000022.1 GCA_947475715.1 Prolixibacteraceae bacterium | reverse complement strand
CACGGTCGCACAACAGCTTAAAATCCGATATCGAAGTAGCAGAGACGGTTGCATTCGATAGGTCAAAATTTACCACAACGCTGTCTGGCCAGTTGGAATTTGTCCCCTGGATTTTCCATTCGCGCGCAAGCCTTTTTACAGTGCCTGTACCTGTTGGAATATCGCTTGTTGTTTCGGTAACGTCTCCGTTATCGTCGCCCCAAACCAGATAAGTTTTGTCGTCGATGATCTGACTCCAGTTCTTTGCATTACTTTCAGCGATAGTGCTTAGTCCCATGGTTACCAACCCCGAATTAACAACGCTGTTTCGTGAACGGCTCTGTTTTTGGAACAAATCCTCTACGTCCTCGCGCCCCATGCCGGCAATGTTATTTCCGTAGGTCGATACATCATAAATAGTCGTCGCAGCGGCATTGGTTCCGTCATATTGCGTATTGTAGTAATTATGCAATAATGTCGAACCATACTTAATCGCCAGATAGGTTTCGATTTTTAGTCGCTCAACTTCAGTTAGTGTTTGATCGTAAACGATTAGTTCCGGAATTGTCCCTTTTTGTTTATAAAATGTTGGAGAATTGTAATCGGTCGGGCTCAAAGATTCGCCGGGTGCTGCACCCGTTACCCAGGGTACAGTGGTACCCGGCTTTTCGAAATAAGCAGTATATGTTAAATTATGCGTGTTAAGTCCGCCGTTGAACCAAAGATTTTGAGTTCCACCAAGGGCATCAATTTTTACTACATTATATGTGTTAATCGCATAGGAATTAAGTTGTTCCGATCCTGCAGATAACGACACCCAGCTATTATCAAACGATTTTATTCCGAAATACTGTGTTCCGCTCTCTTCTCCACGAGCAATATAGCGATCGTTTTCACCAAGGTCATTATTCCAGAAATACTGTCCGCATAGCCCCCTGTTAGTCGTGGTTTCTGAATTATGAACCACAAACATTTGCGTGGCATCGTATTTAACACCAGTTTCCAATATGCCATCAGGATCTGCCAGCCATTGATTTCCAGAGAAATAGATTGTAGGATTAAAGTTGGCTTCGCTTCTTTGAAGATCTGGTTTATTCGCACCGGTCGCCTGATACTGATGGTTGCCTGATCCCGACTGATCATTCCATTGGGATACCAGTGAGGAAGATTGAGTAACACCTTTGTCGGCCCGAAGCCAAAGCTTAGGTGTTTTTCCTGTGTTGCCGGGGGTCAGGGTGGTGGCAAAACTTAGTGTTGAAAGAAAACTTGAAATCAATAAAACAAACAGAAATTTATTCATGGCAATAAAGAGTTAAATTATTTCACAATGTTAGGAAGGAGAATTTTACTATTCAATTTATCCAATTGCACAATTTCTTTACAGAAGCATGAAAACACTTTCACAATTCTTTCACAATGGACCTAAAATGGCGGAGAAAAAAGAAAATATCGTATTTGTGACTTTTAAAAGAGGTTATTTTAACGTTGAGATTAAGTCATCACAGATTCTGTTTGTAATCTGAAAAATTAAATTTCAGGTAAGATATATCGAGCTGAAATCACAGGATGGCACAATTATTTTTAAATTTGTATGGGTTTAGACGGCACTTAGAAGTAAGTAGTTAAAATCAAATAAAAAATTTCGGCACCAAATTATGCTTATTACTTATTTCCTTATGCGAAGAATATTTTGTGTTCATTTTATACTTTTATTCTTTGGGGTTTTAATAACTCCGGTGAATGGAAGAGGACAAAACTTAGGAATTGATTCGTTGAAATTACTACTCACCAATGCAACGGTCGACTCGGTGAAATCAAAACTCCTTTTGAAACTCTCTCTGGCGTTTTATCAGACCGATTCAAAACGGTCACTGGACTTTGCCGATCAATCAGTTAGTGTCGCAGAAAAATCAGGATCTTCAGGTGTGCTGATCTCCTCCCTCTTAAATGCAGGGATGATCAGTGTGCATCTGGGCCTTCCCGATAGAGCCGCTGAATATATGACCCGCAACATTACGGTAAGCAAGGAGAAGGGTGGAAGTAAACGCGATCTGGCCTGGGCTTATTGTAATCTTGGAGCCGTAGAGCAATCCATGGAGAATTATGATAAGGCCGAAAATCTTCAACTCGAAGCGCTTCGATTTCTGACAGAGCATGCTGCCGAAAAACATGATTCAATCCGGTTATGGGAACTGGTGTCAATAAGTAATAACCTTGGAGCTATTTATCTTAAGAAAAAAGAGATTCAAAAAGCAGAGGAGCATCTTATAAAAGGGATTAAAAATGCCCGAAGATTAACCCAATCGAGCCAATCTTTGGGGATTATGCTTAACAATTATGGGGAGCTCCAAATTGTGCAGCGTAATTTCGATGGTGCACGAAAGTCATTGGAGGAATCTTACCAGATCCGTTTAAAGATTGGGGATAAAGGAGGTCAGGCAGCCTGCCTGTTAAGTTTAGGTAATTTGCATGATAACCTCAACGATTACGCTGCGGCATTAAAATTTTACAGGGAATGTTTAACTATAGCGTCTCAATTGAATTTAGTTGAAATTGGAAAACAAAGTGCCCTGGCATTATCTCACGAGTATTCAAATTTGGGAAAAAAAGATTCCGTGTTAAGGTATCTTGCTGTTTCAAAAGATTTCGAGGAAAAAATAAAAAAGGTTAAGGCTGCAGAAGTTCTGACCAGAGCCGAAATGAATGAAGTATTTAGCGGGAAAGACCGTGAGAAGGAGAAAACTCACAACAAAATAGTTATTCGGTTTGTCATCGTGTTAACCGGTGTTATCCTATTTTCCCTGTTTTTTGTTTTTCTGTTTTGGATTACCGATAAGAAAAATAAATCGATAAAGTCCGATAATAGGTTTTTGCAAGGGGAAACATCACGTCTTAAAAATGAGAATGAAGAACTGGGAAGTGATATTGATTCCAAGAATAAACAATTAGCCTCTGATGTGATTTATAAGCTTCAAAGCAATAAAATAATCGAAGAGGTGGTGGATAAACTTCAGTTAAATAGTGTAGATCAATCACAGGATTCCAGGGAGAAGATACGGCAGATTGTTCAGGATCTCGGAAAGAAAAAGGACGATGCCGTGTGGAAGGATCTGGAAACCCGGTTCAGGGAGTTTGATCCTGAGTTTTACAAGAACCTTCATGTTCGATGTAATAACCTCACGGCCAATGAAAGGCGCCTGTGCACATTTCTGCGTCTGAATATGTCATCAAAGGAGATTTCCGTCCTCACCGGTCAAACCCTGCGAAGTGTTGATATCGCACGCTTCCGGATCAGACAGAAATTTAACATTACTAATAAAGATATGGGCTTGACTGAATTTCTCAATTCAATCTAAGCTCGTTAATTCAATTAAATTAGTGGTGTTTTTTAGAGGTTTAGTGTTTTTGTGGCACTTTTTATATTTCTTTTGTTATGTAATAAAACGCTATAATATTTTATTATTAGTCAAATAGCAAAAACTGAACTATGAAAACTAAACCCTCAATCCCGGTCCTCAAAAACAATCGCCGCAATTTTTTAAAGTCACAGGTTATTTTTGCCCTTGGAGCAACCATGCCAGGAATTGCAATTTCGGAGGCACATGCAGGGTCCGCCAAACCTTCAAGTGAGCCTGTTTGGTCTGCGAATAATATGCGCGAAAAATATCAGCAATGCCTCGGCGGTCCGTTTCCGGATCAGGTACCCATGAATGTTCAGATTCGTGAAATAATCCAAAAGGATGGTTATCGTATCGAGTCGTTGACTTATCAGGCACAGCCCGGAATTAAGATTCCTGCATTATTAATGGTACCTGATCAGGTTACGGCAAAGAATCCCGCTGCGGCAATTGCAGTGTGGCATCAGCATAATGGCGAGTACCATCTCGGGAAGAACGAACCTGCGGGTCTTGCCGGAAATCCAATGCACCATACCGGTCTGGCCCTTGTTCGCGAAGGGTATGTGGTTCTCTGTCCCGACGCCCTTTGTTTTGAAGAGCGACAAGACCCCTTGGGAAAACTCAAAGATAGTGTTTACGAACGGTTTGAATTTCTGAAGGAGGTCGTAAGAGGACGATGCATGGCCTGGCGAAATATTCTGGAGATGAAACGGGCTGTTGATGTGCTCTGTTCGCGCCCTGAAGTGAAGCCCGATCGGCTGGGGTGCTACGGTCATTCAATGGGATCGACGCATTCGTGGCTGGTAGGTCCGCTCGAGCCACGGCTTAAATGCATCGTTGGTAACTGCTGTATGCCAACCTATGAAGCCATCGAGGCAGCCCATTACCTTCATTGTATGCCTAATTATGTGCCCGGATGGAGAAATTTTGGCGACACCCCCGATATTGTAGCTCTTATTGCCCCCCGGGCCCTTCACCTGAATTTTGGAGAGAAAGACTTCGGAAGCCCTGTTGAAGCGGTCAGAAGCGGCTTGCAAATAATTGCCGAAGCCTACCGGAATGCCGGAGTTTCGGGTAATTTCACATCGTTCATCGAACCTGATACCGGTCATGTTTTATCGGATCTCATGTGGGATAAAACAAAAAAGTGTTTCGAAAAACACCTAAAAAATTGAAATTTAAATGAATATGAAAATTAAATTAGCTGCTTGTATCCTTTTTGGTGCTGTTTATTTTTGTGCGTTTGTGGTAGCAGCTGCCAGTAAGGATCGCACAGATAAAGAAACAAAGAACGCTTCAACGATCGATCAGGCGACCCTCGAGGCCTGGTCGGCACCCTTCAGGGGATGGCATTATTATCCTGATCCGATTATTCCGGAAGATTTAAAAATTCCCGGCAATGAGGCTTTTCATAGCTTTGATGTCCCAACGGTCTATCAGATTCCCGGTCAACCTGAAAAATGGTTTATGTCGCTTATTGGATTTAACGGGCAGGGATATAACAGTTTTGTCGTTGAGAGTACCGATCTGCTGAATTGGACAAATCCCAGGCTCGCGATGGGCTTTGGTCGGGAGGGCGAATTTGATTTCGGCGGGCGTGTGATTGGAGCCTATCTCTATAATTCTTATGATATTAAAGCTCCGCGAGTTTTGAAAAAGCGGGATGGAAAATTCTGGACCCTCTATGGCAGCTATGCCAGGCAGGGGAGTTATGAAATTGATCCAGGTTATGAGGGGGTCGCATCCAGTGTGGATGGGTTGTCGTGGCTGCGGGCAAAGGAGAAATATATTCTTTCGGTCCATGAACCTGAAGTAGGCGAGTGGGAGAAAGATTGTATCTATCAGCCCTGGCTTGTGGAATATAAGGGGAAGTTTTATAACTTTTATAATGCGAAGCGGATGCCTGAGTGGATTGAGCAGTTAGGCCTCACAACCTCCACCGATTTGATGAATTGGGAACGCTATAAGGAGAATCCAATTGTCCGTGTGAGAAAGGGAGGTTATGATGATAAATTTTGTTCCGATGGGAAGGTTTTTCGGGACGGGGATCACTGGGTGATGTTCTATTTTGGCGTAGGTCGTGACGGTGCTCATATCATGGTGGCATTCTCACGCGATTTACAACATTGGACTTCTCATCCGGATCCGCTTTATAAGGCAGGAGGTCATCCCGGGGGATTGGATAAGCAATATGCCCATAAGATTTCGCTGGTTTACAACCCATCGAATAATATTTTTTATCTCTACTATTGTGCGGTCGGAAACAAGGGTCGGTGTATCGGATTGCTGACCAGTAAGGCTTTGCCGGGAAGCCTTCCTTAAGTGGTAATTATTTTGGTAATTAATCTCTGTTAGAGCAAAGTAATATATTTCATTTTTTTATGTATATTAACAGCGCTTAATCATGCGGCAAATGGAATTGAAGTAGGTACGGATGAAAAAACGCTTTATGTGAATGTTTCACTGAAAGTTTTGTGGCAGATTTCCCAGGTCGGGAATCGAATATGCGAGTAAAAATAGGTAGCACAATCGAGATATTTACTTTAAAAGCTGACTAATATGAAACGCAGAGACGCTCTCCGAAATTTATCTGTGTGGCCGGTGGCAGGTCTGGCCATAGGCACAACATTCCCATTTGATTCTGTAATGGGCGCTCCTGCTCCATCACCCGCAAGACGGAATCTTTTTAAAGAGCTTGGAATACGAACGTTTATAAATGCTGCAGGAACCTATACCGCTATGTCGGGTAGTCTCATGCATGAAGAGGTGCTGGATGCAATCCGGTCAACATCCCATGAATTCGCCATGATTGATGAGGTGCAGGACAAGGTTGGCGAAAAAATTGCAGCGTTGTGTCACTCCGAGGCCGCTACTGTAACTGCTGGGTGTTGGTCTGCCCTTGTGTTGGGAACGGCTGGTGTTTTGACTGGCATGGATCCCAAAAAGGTGGCTCAGCTTCCTCATCTCGAAGGGATGAAATCTGAAGTGTTAGTGCAAAAATCGCACAACAGCGGATATGTCCACGCCCTAACAAATACAGGGGTTAAAATGGTTGAGGTTGAAACTCCGGAAGATGTAGAAAAGGCTGTAAATGAGAATATCGCCATGATGTGGTTTCTTAATTATGCCGGTCCAAATGGCAAGATAACTGATAAAGATTGGGTTGCACTTGGAAAGAAACACAACATCCCCACAATGATCGATATGGCAGCTGATGCTACTCCGGTGGAAAATATGTGGAAATTTAACGACATGGGATTTGACCTTGTATGTGTTTCAGGTGGTAAGGGTATTCGCGGACCTCAAAGTACCGGAATCCTTATGGGAAGGAAAGACCTGATTGCCGCTGCCAGACTGAATGCCCCCCCACGAGGAGGTAATATTGGCCGCGGAATGAAAGTAAACAAGGAGGAGATTTTGGGAATGTATGTCGCCCTCGAAAAGTTTATTAACCTGGATCACATAAAACAGTGGAAGATCTGGGAAGATCGTGTTGCATTAATAGCCGCCGCAGCCAACAAGATTGCCGGAGTAACTACCATAATCTCTGTTCCTGCTGTTGCAAATCGTACCCCCACACTCAATATTTCGTGGGATACCACCAAAGTGAAATTTAATAATGGGGGATTGCAGGAAAAACTTCGTAAAGGTGACCCTTCAATTGAAGTAGCGGGAGGAAATGAGAACAGCATCAATATTACCTCATGGAACTTGCAGCCGGGAGAGGAGAAGATTGTTGCCAAAAGGCTTAAGGAGGAATTGGGGAAAGCTTCGGTGTAACCATTTAGTTTGGTATAATAACTGATTAATAGGACCTCTGCGGGTCAGAATATGTGGCAGATGAAACTTATTTAAGGAATACAAAAAGGGGACTTTGGCAAGACCCCGGTTGATAGGTATTAACGATTGAGTATGCCTAAAAGAAGAAATAGATAGATGACACGACAACAAGCTGAGATACAACTACGCAAACTGTTTGGATTCAATCAGTTTTACGATTTGCAATGGCTGGTTATTGAAAACTTGCTGGCTGGTAGGCGTGTGTTGTTTATTGAAAAAACAGGTTTTGGCAAATCATTATGCTATCAGTTTCCTGCTACACAATTGCAGGGTGTTACGATCGTCTTCTCACCTTTAATTGCCTTAATGCGCGACCAGGTTCGAAGTATGGTGGAGAGAGGCATTCGTGCTGCGGCTATTAATTCCAACCAGGAAGAGGACGAAAATGCTGCAATGATTGCAAAAGCACAAAACAACGAGCTGGACATTCTTTACATCGCACCTGAACGGATGGAGAATGCAACCTGGATAACTGCTTCCAGGGAAATGAAAATTGCAATGGTGGTAATTGACGAAGCCCATTGCATTTCTTTGTGGGGGCAAAGTTTTCGTCCTAATTATCGAAGGATAGTAAATCTTGTCAGATTATTGCCAAAGAATTTTCCGGTGCTTGCAACTACAGCAACGGCAACTCCACGCATCGAAGCCGACATCATAGAACAGGTTGGTTCCGGTTTGATTCCTGTCAGGGGGCAATTATTGCGTTCAAACATCAGGCTTTTTGTAGTTCATGTTACTTGTGAGGATGAAAAATTCTTTTGGCTTGCTGCGAATTTACCAAAGCTTAAAAAGACAGGTATAGTCTACACCGGAACTCAGGCGAATACAGATCTTTTTTCCAACTGGCTTCAATTTCTGAAATTCAAATCGGCTGCATACAGCGGGAGATTAGATGGTGAGGCACGGATAAGGATCGAATCGGATTTTATAACTAACAAATATGATTGTGTTGTTTCTACCAATGCTTTAGGAATGGGTATCGACAAACCGGATATTCACTTTATCATTCATACCCAAATACCGCAATCTCCAATTCATTACTATCAGGAAATAGGTCGTTCGGGTAGAGATGGGCAGGAAGCTTTTGCAATATTATTATACAATTCAAACGACGATCTGGAATTGCCGAGAAGTTTCATTGATGGTAGCAAACCCTCGGCTTCGAAATACGAAAAGGTAATTGCAGTAACCAAAAAAGCTTTTTTAGGAACAAATGAGATCATAAAGGCAACCAATCTTAAACAAACACATGTACGTGTAATTTTGGCTGACTTAATCGATCAGAAGATAATCAACGAACAGGTCGATGGGAAATGCAAAAAATATTTCTTCAATCCAGAGGCACCACCGTTGGACCTTACTGCATTTGAAATATTGAGAAATGCACAAAATCAGGAGTTGGAACGGATGGTGGAATATACCCGGATTACCTCCTGCCGAATGAAATATTTATGCAATTACCTGGGTGATGAAAAACAAACCTCCTGCGGCATTTGCGATAATGATACAAATCAGCTTCTGAATGTCGTAAGCAGTGATGTTATGATTCAAAAACTTCAGGAGTTTAAGGAGACCTTCTTTCCTGTGCTGGAAGTCGAAACCCACCGAAGTCATCTTATAAATGGTGTGGCTTCCTCTTATTATGGGGTTACAAATGTTGGTGCGGCCTTACGACATTCCAAATACGAAGGTGGCGGAGATTTCCCGGACTGGCTTTTAGGTTTAACTTTGAAGGCATTCCGTAAATACTACGGAGATCCTAAAATGGATCTGATTATCTATGTTCCGCCAACCGAATCGGGTGATTTGGTAAAGCATTTTGCGGAGAAAATATCTTCGGCACTAAAAATTCCGATTTCTCATAAGTTGATTAAGATTTCACCAACTTCACCTCAAAAAATGTTTCTAAGCGGAATTTCAAAGAAAGAGAACATACACGGTAAATTTACCTATCAAACACCTGATGAAATAGCTGGTAAAAGCGTACTTTTAATTGACGATATCTTTGATAGCGGTAATACGATCAAGGAGATTGGTCAATACCTTACAGTTATGGGAGCTGCCTGTATTGCACCTCTGGTAATTGCACGGACAGTTGGTGGTGATATTTAAAAACAAACAGAAATGAACGAATATATTGATCAAACATATTGGATCGCAATTGCACATTTACCCAAATGGCATACTGAACGGATAAACCGCCTCGTAATTCAGGTGGTTCACGAAAACAAAATGTCATGGGCCAATTTCTTTGACCTGGATAAAAAAGAGTGGTGTGAATTGTTTGCCTTTAACGAAAAGGAGCTGGCCGATTTGGAAGCTGCAAAAGACGATATGCCACGTCTGGCATTCATTGCAGAGCAACTGCAAAATGAAGGTTTTCAGATTATTCCAATCAATTCACCTGATTATCCGGTAGTTTTAAAGGAAAATCTTAAAATCAAAAGTGCTCCAACAGTTTTGTATATTAAGGGAAGAAAAGGATTACTTCAGGAGGATGCCGTGGCAATTGTAGGTTCGAGAAAAGCGGGCAACAAAGCTTTAGAGTTTACAGACCAGGTAGCAAAAAAAAATGTAAAAGAATTAAAGGTTATCGTCAGCGGTTTTGCTAAGGGAGTCGATAAACAAGCATTGGACAGCACTTTGGAATCCAATGGAAAAAGCATCCTTGTTTTGCCTCAAGGGATACTTACTTTTCAGTCAGGCTTTAAAAAATATTACGAACCAATTGTGAATGGGAATGTTTTGGTATTAAGCACATTTTTTCCAAAAGCCGGTTGGGATGTCGGATTTGCGATGGCTCGAAATGCCTACATCTATGGATTGGCAAAGGAAATATTTGTCGCTGAATCTGATAATAAAGGGGGCACATGGGAGGGTGCTATGAATGGATTGAAGCGACACCGAAAGATTTATGTGAGAGTGCCGGAACCAAAAGAAAAAAATGCAAACCTTAAATTAATTGAATTCGGAGCTTTACCTGTGAATATAAATGGTGAAATCACAGAGTTTAAAGTATTATCTTCAGACGAACTTTTTGAAACTGTCAATAACCATGAAGTAAATGAACCACAAGCTCCAGGTGAAGATGGCAATCGAAACATTGAAAATGACATTATCAGTTTATTAAAAAGAGATAGCTACACCTCAACGGAAATTTTACTTGCGTTGAAATTAGATTGGGATAGCAGAAAATTAACAAGTTTTTTAAAGAAGCATCCAAATGTAAAGGCAACCGCAGGAAAACCACCCAAATTCACCATCAATAATGTTATTTCACCATCATTATTTGGATAATTTACCTCAGATTGCAGGTGTGATAATACAATACACCGAACTGTTCTGAAAGAAACAAATGACGATAAACTGCATAATAATAGCTACAATATCTTGCAATTACACCGCTCTTTAGGCAGGGTTTTGCTGCTTGATACAGAAGATTTTTATAGTTTAAATTTTAATCGTTGATTTATGAAAATCAAACCAGTTCTCATTTTTGCATTGCTCTGCCTGATTTCAGGTTCTGCAAATGCCCAAACTTACTCCATCGTAATTAAAGGTGGTCATCTGATAGATCCCAGGAATAACATTGATGAAATATCCGATATTGGCATAAGTGAAGGGAGAATTGTCCTGGTGGCAAAAGAGATAGATAGCCGGGCGGGAGAACAGGTGGTCGATGCCGGTGGTTTGTATGTCACTCCCGGACTTATTGATATTCATGCGCATGTTTTCCAGGGGAGTAATCCGGATCAGCAATATATGAACGGTCCGAGCGCGATTACACCCGATGGTTTTACTTTCCGGGTTGGAGTGACCACAATTGTCGATGCCGGCAGCTCCGGTTGGCGTACTTTCCCCGTTTTCAAAAGGCAAACCATCGACAAATCTCAAACGCGGGTTCTGGCATTTTTGAATATCGTTGGCGAAGGAATGCGTGGAGGTCCCTTTGAGCAGAATGTTAAAGATATGGATCCCAAATTAACCGGTGAATTCGCAAAAAATAACGCCGCCGATATTGTGGGGATTAAGCTGGCACATTATGATGGTCCCGACTGGACTCCGACAGATAGAGCAGAGGAGGCAGGTTTGATAGCAGGTATGCCACTCATGGTCGATTTTGGGGGGAGCACTCCTCCACTGCCAATCGAGGATTTATTCCTGAAACATTTGCGTCCCGGAGACATCTTTACACATTGTTTTGCACAGTTGCCAAATGCCAGGGAATGTATCGTGGATGTTCAGACCAATAAAGTTAAACCATTTGTTTGGGAAGCGCTGAAGCGGGGAATTGTTTTCGATGTGGGATATGGCGGCATAAGTTTTGCCTATTCACAAGGGATGCCTGCGGTTAAAAGCGGTTTTTATCCTCAGGCAATCAGTACTGATTTGCATATTGGCAGTATGAATGGGGCGATGAAGGATATGCTTACCACGATGTCGAAATTTATGGCGATGGGTATGGACCTTAAAAGTGTTATCACTGCAAGTACATGGGGGCCGGCACAGACAATTAACCGGAAGGAGCTTGGGAACCTTTCTGTAGGAGCTGAAGCAGATATCGCAATTCTAAGGCTTCGCGAAGGTAAATTCGGATTATTCGATTACACCGGCTATAAATTGGAGACCACTAATAAGCTTGAATGTGAAATGACCATTAGGGCCGGGAAAATCGTTTATGATCTGAATGGTATTGCAAGCCCTGTAATTCTGAGTGGAAAATAAACCTGGTCCAGCGACGGGTCCCGCGATTTTTAATCGCGGACTTTGCTTTTGGTAAATTTTCCCCGATTTTTAATCGCGCATCTCAAATTAAAAGATTAGAATAATATTCAAAATACGGTGCCATTAATATTCGCACCACCCGAACATTTTTTATTCATATTTAAAATTAACACCAATGAAAACAGAAAGAAGAACCGCATTGAAAGGTATTTTTGCATCGATCGTAGGGGTAATGGGAATTGGCCTTGTTTCCAATTCGAAGAGTATGGCTTCCCAAAGTGGTGCCACAACCAATGTTCCGGCTCTGGATGAGGCACCCCTTTTTTCGGGTAACACCAAGCTTGGAAACCTGGTATTCATTGCGGGCAAAGGAGCCCATGTCGCACCTTTTACAATTGCAGCTCACACCGATATAGTCCTTAAAGAGCTTGAAAAAGAGTTGATCAAGGCAGGCTCGTCGATGGAGAAGGTTTTGAAAGTTACCGTTTACCTCAATGATATTGCTGATTATAAGGGGATGAATGAGGTGTACAAGGGTCGTTTTGGAATGACTCCTCCCGTCCGAAGTACTATTGCTGTCGCAAAAGGTGGCGTACCCGGAGATTCACTGGTTGAGATGGATTGTATTGCTTATATCTAAATCATCTTTTTTCTCATTACATTATACGGATTCATTTATAAGCCCGGTGTAACCCTGTCCCTGCACTGTGTTCCTCTGTGTCCAATTTTTTCACCCGCAGAACCACGGAAAAGAGGCAGAGTAAAACAGCGTTTTAGGGTTGTGGCTTTATTTAATTCTATAGCAGCTACTTCTAATTTGAAATCAGGTATAGATCACCATCTGACGCCCGGCATCCCATCCCATCCCTTTTACATACATGTTGTAAAGGCCTGGTGATGAAAATCCATCCCATACCACCTGGTGTTTTCCGGGTTCGAGGTCGTTGGCTTCGAGGCGCCATACTACTTCGCCATGGCGGTTGAGGATATCCACAAAAACATCCCCCTTTTCCGGGACTGAAACTTCCATAACCACCTTTTGATCTGAATCTGTACCCAGTGCCCGGATGTTCGCATCTGCTTTTGGCAGAGGGGTTCCGGCTCTCCATGCTGAATAGTCAAACGGTTCGTTGCAGAGATGGTATTTCTCCTCTTTTTGCCCATTGGTATTTTTGCGCAGATAATTAGTCAGTAGAGGAGTCCTTTTTAAGGTGTCCAGTTTTATGAGCTTTGCCTTGCCGTGTTTCCAGAGGTATACCGGAATATCCTTCGGATTGAGAACATTTGAAACACCGCGCTCAATGCCGATATGGAATAATCCGAAATTGCCGGGTTCATGGCCTGCCAGCCAATGGGTGATAATATCAACCCGGAAAGCATCCTTGCCAAAGATGACATTGTTTGACATAAAATCTCCGGCTTTACCATCGTGAGGCCCCCCCGAAAAACCATCCCCGTCGTGTCCGTAAATTCCTTCAACAATATTTATCCCGGTGGGTGTTACACTGTATGAATCGATCATTCGCTGGACCCATTGTTCCATAAATAACCCTCCGCCGTAAGGGGGTTTTTCCATTCGGGTATCCCAGCGTGGTATCCCTTCGCTCTGATGCTTCTTATGAAGTTCCTGAACTCTTTCCAGGTAATCGGGCTGAAAAAACTGATGATATTGCTTGTCATAGCTTTTGAAGATGCTGTAATTCCCACCGCAATATTGATGAAATTTTTTAGCAGTTATTCCCTGCAGGTTTTTAATAGATGCTGTAATTCCCATCAGGTGGGCCTTGAATTTGGCGATGTTAATCAGGAACGTGTCCGGGCCGGTCATTGGAGCCATGAACCCAACCTCTTTGAAGACAACCCCATCAACTTTCTGAAAAATCACATCCTCTTTATCTAATTCCCAGAAGTCTTTTGTACTCAGATCCCGCAAATCAAAATTATTTCGTTCGGCCATCTGGGTATAACCTCTGTTACTCCAAAGCTGCGGACATGCACATTCCCTTAAATAGAATTTCTGAGGCCCCTTCTCCTTGACTCCCCTTAAAAACCCTTCGATAAAATTCAGATCTGTAGTTATTCCGACATTTGCAAGCGGATCCGAATTGTCAACAGGCCCGCTACAGGTCCAGTTGGGCTTACACGTAATTTTTGTGCCATTCGAATATCCCGCTCCATTGGATGTTTTAACGAACATCTCCCTTGCGAGTGTTGATGCAGCATTATAGATACCTTCGGAGTCACTCTTAGCTTCAATTGAAGTGAGATTTATAAATACGGCCTCAGGATGGGCCTTAATAAACGGATGGAGGTCAAATCCGGATTCTCCGGATGAAGCAAGCTTAGCCATTGCGCTGTATCCGGGTCCTGCCATCGAAATCAACCCTGCCGCAGAGGAAACTTTTATGAAATCACGTCTTTGCATCTGAATGGTTTCTAAAAATTAGGGAAAATAGTTATCTATCTCATTATGCTATTCGTTATTGAAAATATAGTTATTTTACTGGTTTTTATAATAGACATCCCAATCAGTTAACTTGATAACGGTTGACTTTTGGGAAATTTGATTGCCCTGCGGATACCTTTTTGCTGGTGACGCGAAGCATTAAATTTGGCCCTGATATATTCTCCCATATAGATATCACCCGACATTGAATCTGCTGCAACAGTTCCTGAAAATACAAAAAGGATGTTGTCGGCAATATGCCCGTCGGAACTACTTAGTTTTACCTGGTTATTTTCTATAGACCCGACCATCTCGCGCAATGAAAAATCTCCGTTATGCGACCCCTTTATCCAGTTTCCATCCTGTTCAAGGAAAAAGGTATGGCGGCTTGTACTGCTATAGAATTCTAGGTCAACATCCCAATGGCCTGAAATGTTCACAGATGGAGGATTCATTCCCGCTAATTTTTCATGTTTCTGCGAAAAGAAGGCAATAAGACGATCCGCGACGACTTTTTCATTGCCCGGCTGCATCTGACCTGTCGAAATAGTTACTGAACTGATTCCTGTTTCATCATTATGACTGCTGTGTAATGCAATCCGTGGCTGTTTTGAGGCAAGCTCTTCACCAACCTGGGGCCCGGTAAGGTTAAAATTCGCCGGATCCCAGGAGATCGTTAAGGAGGGACTGTTATTGGAGAGACCGTGTGGCTCGTTGATTAGTGTTTTTAACCCGCCAACCGACAATACCTCCCTTGAGATTGTTTCAAGCCAGGTATGCCAGGTTTTGTGCTTCTCTGCGTGGTCGCGGGTTGCCCACGATTCGACAGCAGCCAGCATTCCCATCATCTCCTCTTTCCCTACTTTATTATCCCTTCCGGGACCATGGTGGGGCGAACTTGCCTGCCAGGCTGACATAAGCAGGTCTTTCCTTCCCAGTAAAAGTCCGGCGCATTGGGGACCGCATAGCGCTTTCCCGCCGCTGTATGCAACAATGTCGGCACCCTGCTTCAGATGGATATTCGGAATCGTAAGATCTTCGGCAGCAGCGTCTATAAGTATTGGAATCCCTTTGGGTCGGGCTATCCCTGCAATGGTCTCAAGCGCAAATTTTTCTCCGGGCAGAGTTTCCGAACCTGCATTCAGATATATCATGGCAGTGCGCGAATTCAAGGCATTGCGAAGCTCGTCAAGGGTGTCAACAGTAATAATTGTTGCTCCGATATTTCGTATGGCATGATCATATACATTGCGCGAGCTTCGGGGAATGACAACCTCTGTTTTGTCAAACCCTCGGAGGTCAGGAATCCGAATAAGTTTCTCAGGATTTCCCCCGGTAATGCAGGCTGCAGTTGCATGTTTCATCCCGGCCGCGCACCCTGATGAAACCATTCCCCACTCAGCTCCTGTTATTTCTGCCAACCGTTTTCCAACACCAAAGGCCAGCTCATCATACTGAACAAAAAAACCGGAGGCCGCATGCATGGCAGCTACCACTTCGGGACGCTCCAATGAACCGCCAATAATGGTGTAAGTTCCAACGCAATTGATCACCGGCTCCACCCCAATCGATTGATAGATCGTTGGTCCGGGGGTAAGCGGACCAGCAGATGCCGTTAAAAATGAATCAATCGGAAGAAAACTTCCTGCCATAGGAAGTACCGCTAAGTTTTTTATTAGATCTCTGCGTTTCATGGTAGACGGTTTATGTGGAGTATAGTTTTTACATTCAATAATCAAATTAAAAAGATTCATAAATCCGTATAAATATAATTATTATTCATATAGTTTTTATATTTTTACTACATTCTCATATCAAAACCAACACGTGATAACCTTTTTAAACTAACCCCAAATGAATCATCATAACTGTCGTTGTCAGAGCCTTAGAATGGGATCTTTGATAATTGGTGCTCTTCTCTTTTTCGGTGTTGCCAAATCGGAGAATTCACCGGATTATGTTCCCGATTTAATTAATTCAGAATACTCAGAATTTTTCCACCGTCAGCCTGAAGATTCATTGTCAGATATCATTGTTGTTCAAACCGGTGTTTCAGTAAAAAGCTTTAATTCGGTGATTGTAGATAACGACAATACCAAATGGTTTATGACAGAGAAGGGGATTTTAAGTTATAACGGCCATAAATGGATCCTTCACAACAGCAATAAAAAGGTTCCCACCGGTGAACTGAGAGATATTGCTCTTGAAGTAAACACAAACGGTTTGGAGTTATGGATTGCCTCATCAGCAGGGGCAACTGCGGCGGCGATACCGCTTGATACGAATACGGGTGCAACAACATATCATACTCAAAACGCTCCGATTATGAGTAACAACGTATTCCAGGTTGCACTTGGAAAGAGTCTGGTCCGGTGGTTTGGAACTGATAAAGGGATATCTGCACTGCGTGAAAATAAATGGTTAAAAGGGGATTATGAGGATCTTTATCCCCCATCGATGTTTCAGGATTTTCCTATTATTTCGATGGCTACAACTCCCGACGGTGATTCGCTTTATATCGGGACTGACGGAGCGGGTGTTTCAAGGGTGCAACGAAACCAGGTTGATGGGATTACCGGGGCATCCTCGTATGCTCAATGGGGTCCTATCCTTCTTCCATCGGATAAGATTTGCAGCATCTTCATCGCATCCAATAATACCCAGTGGTTTGGCACAGATAAAGGGCTGGCAAGGCATGTTGGAGGGAATACACTTACCAACTGGACCACCTTTACTACGAAGGAGGGTCTTGTTGATAATTTTGTACAGGCAATTACCGCCGATAAAAACGGGCAGATCTGGGTCGGAACAAAAGGGGGTGCCTCTTTATTCGATGGTGCTATGTGGAAATCCCTTACGAAAGATAATGGACTCATTAGTAATAACATCCTTAGTATCGCAGTGGACAAATCAGGTGTTGTGTGGTTTTGTACAGATAATGGCATATCAAGTTATATGGAGGGTAAGTTTAGCAGTTATAAATAAAAATAGGTCTGGAGTTGACTTACAATAAAAAACGAATAATATAACAGATGAAAAAAACGGTATTATTTCTCGCATTTGCATTGTGCTCTTTTATTTCCAATGCTCAAAGAGTTGGTTCCACGCCGGAATATATTAAGGCGATAACTTCAGAATGGAAGGGAGAGCGTTTCCCTGACGGACGACCAAAGGTTTCGGACAATATCCTTTCAAGATTGAAGAATATCGGAATCGAAGATGCATGGGGTGTCCTTCGGAATAAAGGATATCAAAACCAATACGAAGGTAACTGGGTAATTTTTAATCCTGACAGTACCATGACCGGTCGTGTAGTGACTGCTCAGTATATGCCATTGCGCCCCGACTTCCAGAAACAAATCAGAGAACAGGGTCTCTCCGAGAACCGTTCTCCCAAAGGGGCGACCAATTCGTGGCCGATTGACGTACTGGTTGAGGGTGATATCTATGTTGCAGATAGTTATGGAAAGGTTGAAGGGGGAACGCTGATTGGGGATAACCTGGGAAATTCAATCTATGCGAAATCTAAAAGAGGAGTTATTTTTTACGGCAGTGTGCGCGATCAGGAGGGAATAAGCGAAATAAAAGGGTTCAATGGTTGGGTCAAAAGTGTCGATCCCTCCTACATCGACCAGATGATGCTCACCTCCATCAATTCCCCGATACGTATTGGCCATGTGACGGTATTACCCGGTGACGTGGTTCTGGCAAAAAAATACGGAACGATCTTTATTCCGGCCCATCTTGCCGAAGAGGTGGTAATGACCTCTGAGTTAACCGGATTGCGGAATCAGTTTGGCCATCAGCGACTGCGTGAAGGGAAATATAAACCGGGTGAAATTGACAGCGAGTGGAGCGAACCGATCAGAAAGGATTTCCTCGACTGGATTAATCATTACGCCGGTAAGCTGCCAATGACAAAACAGGAATTGGACAACTATCTTAAAGAACGTAACTATTAAAATTTCAAATTAATGGGTAATATTTTAAAAAGGATAATTGAACAAAACAAGGCCAGGGAAAGGGACGATATTTCGGCTGTTCACGTTGAAATCAATAACCCTTTGACGACCAGTAACCGTAGAAATTTTCTCCGAAAGTCCCTCCTCGGAGGAATATCTTTGGGTGGTTTAATGTCGCTGACAATTGAAGATTCGATTGCCCAAACCACGGCCAATGTTAGCAGGTCTTCAAGTCCCTCAGATCTTAAAATTACCGATTTACGTTATGCGTTAACATCGGTGATGGGTGGTAGTGCCATCATTCGGATTGATACCAACCAGGGAATTTATGGACTGGGTGAGGTGCGCGACAGTGCCGATGTCCGTTATGCGCTCATCCTTAAAAGCCGTATTCTGGGTATGAATCCCTGTAATGTGGAGATGATATTCAAAAAAATCAAGCAGTTTGGCGGTCCTTCCCGTCAGGCGGGAGGGGTTTGCGGAGTTGAAATGGCACTTTGGGATTTAGTAGGGAAGGCATACAATGTGCCTGCCTGGCAATTATTAGGTGGAAGGTACCGGGATAAAATCAGACTTTATGCCGATACTCCGGAGGCAAAATCGCCCGAAGAACAACTTAAACTGATCAAATTCCGGACTGAAGAGCAAGGATATACCTGGCTAAAGATGGACCTTTCTATTGGTGAGTTAAAAGGGAAACCGGGAACTTTGGTAAATTCAAAATTCTGGGAAGACAATGACAAAAACCTCTCACAATGGGGCGATCAATCCAATTATATGTCGTATGGAAATACACAGCACCCTTTTACGCAGGTGCAGATTACCGATAAAGGGATTGAAGAGCTGGCCAGAATTGCAGGTGAAACACGAGATTTGGTGGGTTATGAAATTCCATTATCTACAGACCATTATGGCCATTTCGATCTGAATAATGGAATACGACTCGGCCGGGCACTTGAGAAGTTCCGGCTGGCATGGATGGAAGATCTAGTTTCATGGGAGTTGACAGACCAGTGGAAAACGATGTCCGATGCGCTCGAGACTCCGCTTCTGACAGGGGAGGATATCTATTTACTTAAAAACTTTAAGCCGCTGATTGATAATCATGCTGTTGATATTATTCATCCTGACCTGGCTACCTCCGGTGGCCTTTTGGAGACAAAACGTATCGGTGATTATGCCGAAGAACATGGAATAGCCATGGCGATGCATCAGGCCGGCACACCCGTTTCGTTTATGGCATCCGTCCATTGTGCTGCAGCTACCCAAAACTTTCTGGCGCTGGAGCACCATTCGGTTGATCTTCCCTGGTGGGAAAGTCTGGTTACAACAACGGATGGACGGCCATTAATCACCAAAGGGTTTGCCAACGTACCACTTTCCGCGCCGGGATTTGGTATTGAATTAAATGAAGAGGTGGTCAAAGGACATCTTCACCCCAGAGATAAAAGTTATTTTGCACCAACCACCGAATGGGATGATAAACGTTCGCATGACCGAATATTTAGTTAGCTATGAATAAAAGATTAAGCAAGGTATTAATTGGCATCTGGGCAATCTTATTTTTGAGTTCGCTTTATCTGCTTGCTGAAAACGCCATTGCGTTAGGCGGTCCTTTATTGATTGCCGGATTTATCGCTCTGGCTTTGGGTGTGAGAGGCTTTGCACCTGTAAAAGGGTTTTCGTATACCATCTGGATTTTTACAGCAGCCTCAACTGCAATGTTCTATCCGCAGTTTTTCCTTTCTGTAGGGGATTTTCAACTTAAATTCCTGATTATTCCACTCCTGCAGGTCATTATGTTTGGAATGGGATCTCAGATGAGTTTTGACGATTTTGCCGGTGTAATCAAAATGCCCAAGGGGGTAGTTATTGGGGTAGGTGCACACTACCTGATTATGCCGTTAGTTGGTTTTGGGATCGCGCATATCTTCAGTTTTCCACCTGAAATCTCGGCAGGAATTATCCTTATCGGATGTGTTCCCAGTGGTCTGGCTTCTAATGTAATGTCTTATATTGCCAGGGCAAATCTGGCACTGGCGGTAACAATCGGGGCCATTTCAACCCTTTTGTCACCATTGGTTACTCCATTTTTGATGAGAATGCTGGGAGGGGAATATATCGAGGTGAACTTCTGGAATATGATGCTCGATATTCTGAATATGATTATCCTTCCCATCGTTGCAGGTTTTATATTTAATCTTTTCTCTGCAACCGGCAAGGTAGATAAACGTTCAAAGATCATTCAGCTGGTCACCTATTTTATAATTATACTTCTCACGACCCTGGTTTTTATGAAGTCAAAGCATGCAGATCTAAACGGATTAGTGATCAATCTGCTCAAATCGCTGGGATGGTTCTATATGTTACCGTTGATTGGGGCGCTGGTATTGCGGCATCTGATGAAAGGGAATAAAAAGTGGCTTGAAAAAGTGCTCTCTTTAACCTCAATGGTGGGAATTGTGGTCATTATTACCATCATTACAGCTGCAGGGCGCGAAAGCCTCTTAAAAGTCGGAGTATTGCTTATCATTACCAGCTTTCTGCACAATATCACCGGATATACTATGGGTTATTCAATATCCTGGATTTTCGGAATGCCTGAAAAAGATCGCCGTACAGTAGCTTTTGAGGTGGGTATGCAAAATGGTGGTCTTGCTTCAGGATTAGCACTGCAGATGGGAAAACTTGCCACAGTTGGTCTTGCGCCGGCAATATTCGGTCCATTGATGAATGTTACCGGTTCTGCCCTGGCAGCATGGTGGCGCGGGAGAATTCCAAAAGACCCGGAATAGGGATGTTAACCTTTACCATGAAAAAAACCTTTGCACTGGTTCTATTGCTCTCTTGTTGCATTTCATTTTTTAGTTTTGCTCAATCTTTGCCCTTAATTGGTAAACCGAAAAAGATTGCATTGACCTTTGATGCATGTATGACCCGGGGAATGTTGAGCCGTTTAGAGAGCGGGCTTGAAAAGTCGTTGTACGATCCCTCCATTGTTGCATTCCTTCATCAGCAAAAGGTTCCTGCAACCATTTTTATTACAGGAATCTGGGCTGAGAAATATCCTTCAGTTGTACGGCAAATTGCCTCTGATTCGCTTTTTGAAATTGGAAATCACTCGTATAGTCATAGGGGATTTGTGCCGGATTGCTATGCCCTTCCAAACCTGCCTGATAATGAAAAAGTGAATGATATCCTGAAAACACAGGAAATCTTAATGCAATTATCCGGAAAAAAACCCGTGTTGTTCCGGTTTCCAGGTGGCTGTTATACCTCGGCAGATACTAAGCTGGTTAAAAGTCTCGGACTTAAAGTTGTTGGCTGGTCCTTCCCAAGCGGAGATGCCTTTAATTATGACTCTAAATCTGTTATTCAATATGTTTTAAGTAATGCAAAGGCAGATGCTGTGATTGTTTTTCACCTGTCAGGTGGACGATATGCACCCAAAACTGCGGAGATTATTAAAGCCATAATTCCATCACTGCGGAAACAGGGATTCGAATTTTCAAAAGTTTCCGGGCTGAGCCGATATAGGTAGGAGCTGACGAAAACCAAAAGATCGCCGATAAAAGAATAAATAATCATCTGAGAATATTTTTTATTTCTATGGAAATAAATTTTAAAAATTTATACTCAATACTTAGTTCGATAAACCTTATTAGTTTTTAAAACCTTAGTAGCGAATTTTGGTGCCCGTTAAAATTAACCTTATTACCTTATTCATCATTTAATCAGGTTAGTTATAACCTTGAAATCTGGCTACCAAGGTTAAAAGAAAAAAATAAGCTTCTTAGGCACAATTAATGCTGAATGACTATTGAAAAGTTATATAATTGGAATAGATGTATTTGCGATTATTTATCCTGCGGATTTATTGCCAGAAGTGCCAAATAACCGTCACACAGAAACCCTTCGTATCCCCAGCATTCGCCGCTCCAGGTTTTCCAGTCCTTTGCCATAAGTTCACAAAATCCCTGAAAATCACCTTTCTTGATTCCCATAAGAATTCCATCAGCGACCTGATTAAATTCATGTTTCATACCCGCTTTTTGAAGCGCTTTTAAGGTGAAGTATGACCAGTTTAACGATGCCCCGCCATTTTCATACCGCTGAAATGCATCACTTCCATCTTCTTTTTCACCACCACCCCAACGTGGGTCATGATGAAAGTAATCCGCCCGGTGAATGGATACGATATTGCCCGGAACTCCGAGGCTGAAGTCATTGAATCCGACCGCTTCCATTTTCTTCCATAAGGCCTCCATAACCCCTTTGACTTTATCTTCAGGAACCAGATTATAATAAACGGCCATGCTGTTTACGTACAGAAAATAGTAATCGTGGAGTTTGCCATCCTTACTTTTCCAACCTGCTAACACTCCTGTTTCCGGATTATAAAAGGTCTTAAAATAGGAGGCTCTAAGCATGTTTGCGTACTTTGTAAAAGTTGTAACATCATCTTTCTTGTTTAGCCTTTTAGCTGTTAGAATCATTAGGTTTAGCGCATCATAGGTAATGGCATTGCTAAAGGCATCCTCATGACCAAAACCTATCGTATCCCACCAATTTGCAGGGCGCATTGACTGATCATCAGCACCGGAGTTGCCGGACCTCTTATCTTCAACCAAACCATTATTGTCGTGATCCCTCTTCATCTGATCATCCATCCAAAATTTAATAGCAGGATAGTACTTTTTCGCCCATTTTAAGTCGTTCGATCCCTTAATATAATTACACGCCGAGATTACAAGCGAAGGGTACGAATCCAAATATGAGTCATGCTTCGACGTGTCAGGTTTTGATATAACCCCCGTAATCTCCCAGTCAGAATTGTACCCCTCAAGACCATAACCTTTCATTCCATTCAGATATCGCTCTATCGACATCCGGAGCAGGTCAAGTGCGGTCAGCTTATTTACAAGTGGCGGAGTTTTGAGTGCCATCATCGAAGAGAGAAAAAGTGTGAAGGCACAGGGGTCGCTGCACGAATTATTGGCAATAACCTGCAGGCGCGGGTTTACCTGGAATATATTCAGGTAATTACGTCTGTAGCCGTCGAATTTTTCGTCCTCAACTCCGGGGAACTTCGGATAGATGGATGTGCAGGAGAGTGTATATTGAATGTTTTTCTGTGTTTTATCAGCACCGGGAAAATTAACCGAGATATAGTTTGATTTATTCTTGCGGTTGGCATCAGAGGCAATCTCTGCCTTTTGATCCGAAACGATCTGAAAGGTCCCCATATCGGGAAAGTGAAGAACTGCAGGTAATTGAGTTTTATTTCTTTCGGGCATCAGGCCAAGAAGCGTGGCATGATTCTCATGCTTGTCGAAAATGAAATTAATGCCCGTAGGAATGTTCTCAGGCTGATAGGTTGAGGTCAACACAAATTTTTTCTGCTCAAACCGGAAGCTCCATTCCGTTTTCTTGATAGCCCCTTTCCGCTGAATGGCGACCTCTGATTCCGAAATCCTCAGCAGCTCAAAGTTAATTGAATCTCCCCCATCTTTCCATTTAATTATATTTCTGGATAACATTTTCTTTCCCAGGGCATCAACAGAAAAGGAGCGCACAAATGGAGACTTATCAAGAAGCTCGATGGAGTAATAGTCTGAACTGTATTTGAAATTCTTCGCTTTTTCAGTAGCAAAAAGGGATGATGCGAAGGTCTGAAATAACAGTATTATCCAAATGTTTTTTAAAGATACTCTTATTGGGATCATAAATTAAATTTCTTTTGGTGGAATTTGATGAATTGGAGATTTTGCGGTATTTTTTTATTTTATACCTTTAAGAATACATTAACATTACGATTCCTTAGTATTATCAAATTTCAATAGAGAACAAAGATAATATTTACTGTAATTTTGCGTGAGTTTGAAGCGCGTACAGATGTATTTAATCGGAATTGATTTTAATACTCCCAGGAAAGGTCTGCGTCACTAATTTCGAATTACATACAACTACAATATTTGGATATGGAATACGTACGATTAGGAAATACAGGGATGAAAGTTTCCAGACTATGTCTTGGAACCATGACTTATGGCCGGATTACCGAACGGTGGCTATGGGCTTTGAATGAGCAGGAGAGCCGCCCGTTTATTCAAAAGGCTCTGGAACTGGGAATTAACTTTTTTGATACTGCCGATATCTATTCATTCGGCACCAGTGAGGAGGTGCTGGGAAATGCACTGAAGGATTTTGCACGGCGTGATGAAGTGGTGATTGCCACCAAAGTATTTATTCCAATGAGCAAGGATCCCAATGACGGTGGCCTTTCGCGTAAACATATTATGAGTTCAATTGATGCCAGTTTGAAAAGGTTAAAGACCGATTATGTTGATCTTTACCAGATCCATCGCTGGGATTATGAAACGCCGATAGAAGAGACAATGGAAGCGCTTCATGATGTTGTCAAAGCCGGAAAGGCCCGTTATATCGGGGCATCATCAATGTTTACCTGGCAGTTTGCAAAAGCACAATATACCGCCGACCTGCATGGATGGACACGATTTGTTTCGATGCAGCCCCATTACAATCTGATTTACCGTGAAGAAGAACGCGAGATGATTCCCTTTTGCAAGGATCAGAAAATCGGTATTATTCCCTGGTCCCCGTTGGCAAGGGGACTGCTTACCGGTAAAAGATCAAAGGATGGCAATGAGACTCTTCGTGCCCGAACCGATGAATTTGGGAAAACGCTCTATCAGAAACCATCCGATTTTGATATTGTAACCCGGTTATCCGAAATTGCTGTGCTGCGTGGTCTTCCAGATGCCCAGGTGGCCCTGGCATGGATGCTGAGTAAGCCAGCAATTACTTCGCCTATCATTGGTGCCAGTAAACCGGGCCATTTGGAGGATGCTGTCGCAGCCTTATCCGTGAAATTATCCTGCGATGAAATTGCCAGACTGGAAGAACTTTACGAACCACATCCGGTACTTGGACATTCCTAGCCGAATAAATTCATAAACTTTGTGAAGCCTTTACGTGATATTTAAAATCTCAAACAAATCCCTTTTTAAGCTATTTATTATTAAGTAGTTATGGTGCGACAACGGGGTATTTGATATTTTGCTTTTAACCCCTCTAAATCTCCTTTATTCTGAACAACTTCCTCTCTTATCCCCTACTTTGGAGAGGTTAGAGGAGGTCATAAAAGGAAATAAAATTACAATGGCACATCTTTTTACTCACATTTCAGGCCCTCCCTTCATCCCTGAGAAAAGGGAAAACCGGTACTTCGTTTTTTCCGGTTAACGGTGTTGAATCAGGCTTGAGAATATTCTGATTGCAAAGCTCATTAATCAGTAACTTTCAAATAAAATGTTTCTTGCGTAAAATAATTTCCAGCTACTCTTCAGGGTCAGTAATGCGCTTCCGCGAAGCCCTGATGAGCTCCCCACACCCAGTAACGATCTTCGATCATACCTTACCGCTAAGTATGCGTGATGGAGAACTCTTCAGGCGTGCAGAGCTGAGCACTGCGCTTGACTACCGTTGCTTCGGCTGTGAAACAATTTCTTTTCGACGGTTGATATTTTTCTTCAAATTAGTATTCAATTAAATCGATACCTTTGATCTTCTATTTAACCAAAAACAATACATAATGAGTAAAATAATCAAGTTTGGAGAAGAGGTGCAGGGTTACGAAATTCCGGTACTTAACGAGCGCGAAATAAGGGCCGCGGCGGGCATATTTTTTGTTTTTGCCTTTACTGCCGTTTTGTTAGCTATTTTAAGCAAGAGTCTTGTGTTACTGAAGTATTTTATTCTCGCCTTTCTGCTTGATTTTATCATTCGGGTCTTTATTAATCCCCGCTTTTCACCTACATTAATCATTGGAAGATTAATTGTGCGAAGACAAGTTCCTGAATATGTGGGGGCAGCTCAAAAAAAGTTTGCCTGGATAATTGGTTTGGTTTTGGGGCTAATTATGTTGGTGTTGGTCGTATTTGTCAATTCATATAGCCCCATTACGGGTTTGATTTGCCTGATCTGTTTGATTTTCCTGTTCTTTGAATCTGCATTTGGTATTTGTATGGGGTGCCTTTTTTATGGATGGTATTATGGAAAGAAAGCCAAATATTGTCCCGGTGAAGTTTGTGAGGTTAAAAACCGTCATGAAATACAGAAGACCACGGGGATACAATTACTCATCGTTCTTGGTTTTATAGCCTTTATGGTGGTGTCGGTTTATCTTTTCAATAATACATTTAAAGAACAACCCCGAAATTTATTTGAAATTTTAGGTTCATCATCTTCAAAATAAACTTTGCATGAATTCAAAGTTAAAACGCATTTAAGATGTATCGATTGATGTTTATAATTCTTTGAGGTTCCAAGTGAGTCAAATGATAAACTAAATACGATTATGCTCCAGACAAAGCCTCTGGCATTATGCCTATTTTGAAACCTCGATTCGGATCGAAACAAATCAATCGGACCGATATGAAGAAGTTCGTCAAGAACTGTAAATAAGTCCGGTTTAATCACACTTCTAATTTCGAAAATTACTCCACTGCAAACTCAAATTCCTGTTCAGTGGGAGGAAGGCAGCGGTGATTGTCGCAAGTCATATACTCAACTTGCCCGGTAACTTTTGCTTTGCCAGCTTTTTTCTTTTTAATTTTTTGAATAAAAATCACTTCGTCAGTATAATATGAAAGTTCTATTTTAAAATTCGGATCCAGTTCGGTTTTTGGTTGGGACTTTGATTCCACTCTGCCTGTAAAGGCGATTCCATTTGGGAAAACAAAACTAAATTTAGTTGGAATAGGACCTCCTGAAGGTAATTTCTGAGAATAAAGATGCCATCCGTTCTCAATTTTTGCAGTAAAAATTAATTCAAATTCCTCCTGACTAATTTTATTCACATTGAATTTCCAGTGTATAGGATTTAAAATCTGAGCATTAAGGTTCAGAGCGGCAGTTAAGTTGATAATCAAAAGCAATATAAGTAGTTTTCTCATTGTGACTGAATTAAGCGTTTATTTTTCGTAGTATTGTTTCAAGCCTTTCAGAATAAGGTCAAATTCCTTTCCAATAAACCGATTCATTTCAAATTTGTTTTTATTATTCTCAACGTTGTAAAAAGCGCGTAAGGTGACCCTGCATTTTGTTTCGGAAAGCGAGTCGGCATAAAAGGCATACATATAAGATTGAGGTAGATTAGAGTTGGCAACAGCAAAATTAATTTGCCTGAGCCTGTTGTTTTGGAAGGTGACTGATTCGGTTCGCTGATCACTGTTCGAAAATTTCAGAATCCGCCGTGCCCCCTCCCCATTCCCTATTTTCTGAACCTCAGTAATGTAGCCTGACGTATATTCTGCCATATTGTCGAGTTTAATTAATTGTTGCCAAACAATTTCTGCAGGAGCTTTAATTATTGCATTGCGTAGCACTTTGGGGGGAATAGGAGTAGCCGGGGTCATAACTATCTGGGCTGATAAGTCATATAAGCTGACCAAGAAAACTGAAAATAGCAGTATCCTTACAAATGTTGGATCGAACGTTTTCATAGATATATCCAGAAGTTACTTGTTTACTTTACACTATTTTAAATTATTAGTGTGAGCCTCCGGTAGTAAGCCTCATCATGGGCACAACCGAAATTTTCTTACCTTGTTTTTCGGCCTCATCATTGGCTGTTTTAGCAGCCTTATGAGCTTCATCTGCTTTTTGTGATTCTCCGATTTTCTGAAGCATATCGGCCTGATTCTCAATCAGAAGTGCTCTTTTGCCAATATTCGATTCACGATCGATGGCATATTGCGACCAATTCTGAACATTTGAAAGCCATTTCGGATCACTGGTGCCTTTGATCAGTAAACTGATTGCGCTGCTGAGAGTTTCCGGGAGTTCGGGATCATTGTCCATTAGGTTAAAACGGACAATGGCGCTGATTACCTCTGCATAATTATCCCAGGAATTTTCTTTGCTGTATTTATTTAAATAAATAAGCGCCAATAAATTTTTGGAGAAGGGAAGATCATATTTTTTCAAATCAATGATCATTGTGTCTTCTAGAGCTTTGTTGTAAGGCTTTCCAGATTCCGGGTAGTAGTATTCCAATTGTTTGGACAGTGCATTGTGGTATGTTGTTCTGATTTTAGAATTAACCACTTCAGCACCCACCATATTATAAAAGAACTGGCGGTTTTCGACCATGTACTGAAAGTGCTTTGAGGTGGGATCGTTTAAAAAATAGTTGATTACCAGCCACATATCATTATTTTTTAATTCTTCATGCTTTAAGGATTTGAAATAGTCGGTTGCAACCTGTGTTTCTTTACTTTCCTCGTTGGCTACACGCAGCGAGCGAAGATATTTGAACATAAAGTTTGCATTCCGTTCACCTGATTGATAATGCTTTTCCAGAGCACTATAGTTTTCATTGTCAGTTTTACCCTCTGTAAAGTACTGAATGAATTCATCCGCTGAACTTGATCCCACCACTTTGTGTATTACAGTCCCGTCAGAATTGAGCAAAAAGAATGTTGGATAAAATTGAATGGGTAGCTTCTTCCTAAGTTCAAGACCTTCTCCCTTTTCCATGTCAAATTTACAATTCACAAAATTGGAATTAAAGAAGTCTGCTACTGCATTCTGTGTGAACACTTCGGCTGCCATCAATTTACAGGGGCCACACCACGAAGTATAACAATCCATGAAAATAAGTTTATTTTCGGCTTTTGCTTTTTTGGCAATTTTCTTCCACGTGTCATGCTCGAAATTAATCTGCCTTTCTTGTGCCATGGATGAAAAACCGGCAAAAATAGCCCAAAAAGAGAGTAACATCAAATACCTAAATTTCTTAATCATTCTGTTTATATTAAATTAACTAACAGGATCAGTATCCTGGATTTTGTTGCAATACCCCATTTGTTATATCAATCTCTATTTTCGGGATTGGAAAGATCTTCTGATCTGCAGTCAGATTGGGGTTACGTAAGTTTCTGCCTGTACGCATATAATCAAATCGGCCCATTCCCTCAAAGGCTAATTCGACGTATCGTTCTGCCAGGATACCATTGATAAAGGCCTCCTTAGAACTGAAATCGCCTGTATTAAAAGGATTTAACCCGGCACGCTGACGGATCGTATTGAGCAAGGAAAGGCTTTCGTTATTGATTCCGTTCAATTGTGCCAGAGCTTCAGCTTTATTTAAATACACTTCTGCCAACCGGATAACTTTTATATCATCACGCTGATCAGGATTGTTAAACTTAAAAGTAGTTTTTTTATCCTTAGTATTGGGATTCGTATCTAATGGATTACCTCCGAATATTAATTGGGTCCTGCGTTTGTCATTTGGGTTAAATGAGCTGACAAATGCGCTATCGGCCCAATAAAATTTATCATAGTAGAATATTCCGTGTATTCCGAACTGAGAATTGCCATTATTCGAGCTGGCAGGGAATCCCCAGATCACTTCTTTACTGAAATAGGAATTTGTTCCGGTATGATTGGCGGGAAACACATTGGTCAGATCAGGATCAATAAGGTAAACACTGAAAGCTTGCACACTGTCTGAAGCTAAAACAACATTGGCATAATCCTGTTTGTAAAGATATACACGCGAAAGAAGCGCCCAAGCCGCAGCTTTTGTTGCCCTGCTGCATGTCTTAACCCAGTCTGTCACTCCTCTATTTAGGTATAGGGATGGCAAATCGGGTACTGCTTCGGTTAAATCCTTGATAATTTGCTTATAGACAGTCCCATTATTTGCCCGAGGTATTAGGTCCTTCTGACTAAATCCGTCGTAAGGAGCGAGGCGGACAGGAAGGCCCAAATCGCTCATGTTGCCGGTCAGTGCACCATGTCCATAATAGCATAGCATCTTAAAATAACAATACGCTCTTATGAATTTTGCCTCGGCAATATGTTGGTTCTCGAGAGATAAAGCATATTTCCCATAAACAGGAATTTTGGTTGCAAAGACATTGGCTGCATTAATCGTCCCGTAAAATCCTGACCATATATTCTGGACATCAGAATTGGTTGGATCAATCAGTCCGCCGAAAAAGGCAGTTAGCGGATGACCAACCGGAAGCCCGACGTAAGGTAGAGAAACATCGGCAATTACCCATTGATCTCCGGTTGCAGCCTGATAAGTCTGATCATAGACACTTGCCAATGCCGATTCTGCAGTTGTTGCGTCAGAAAAAACTTTTGATTCTACCAGTTTATCTGTAGGAGCAAGATTTAGCTGCTTATTGCATGAGTATAGAATACACGGCATCAATAAGATAATAAAATAAACTACTCGTTTCGTCTTCATAATACTTAGAATCGAATATTTAAACCCGCACTAATTGTTTTTGCCTGAGGCAAGGTCAGTTGATCGTAACCGCTTAATAATATGGACGATCCGAATGAATTGACCTCGGGATCAATTCCTGTATACTTTGTTAAAGTGAACAGATTATTAGCCTGGACAAAGACTGCTAATTTGTCCATTTTCAAGCGGTGTGCCCAAATAGCAGGAAGATTGTAACTTAGATTAATTTTCTTTAACCTCAGAAACGAGGCGTCTTCCAAAAAGCGGTCAGAAATCAGACTCGTTGAGTAATCAACTGAACCTCCGTAAGAATTGCCAATGATAGATTGATTTTTTGGCTTAGGAATATTGGTAACTTGTCCTGGAATCAGCCAATAGTTAAGTTCTTCTGTTGTCAGATTATTCCGGTCACTTGTTGTGTAGGTCATCATTAAGGATTTGCTTACATTCATCATTTTATTCCCAACTGAATATGTAAGTAGGATGTTTAAATCGAACCGTTTATAGCTGAAATTATTGCTCCATCCGCCAAAGTAGTCTGGTAAGGCAGTTCCCATTGGAATCCTGTATTGATCGGGGTTAACAATATTTGATTGAGGTGCCTCTGGGGGAATAGTCATCACACGTCCGTCCGATAAACGCCACTGAGGATTCCCGGTTAATGGGTCAATCCCTTCCCAGTGAAACAGATAGAACTGACCGGCTGATTTCCCAACAGCAAAGTATTTATATCCTAATTCCGGCCCTGTTACCTCTGATCCTGCAAAATTTAGTTTAAGTATTTTGTTGCGGTTTCCGGCAATATTAAAAGATGTTTTCCATTTAAGATTTCCGCTTAGAACGATAGCATTTATGGCAAACTCAAGTCCGGTATTGCGCATGTCACCGATATTTTGTTGCTGACTTCCAAAACCCATATAGAGTGGTATTGCAGAGGAATATAGCATATCATTGGTTACCTTGTAGTAATAATCCAGGGTAAACTTGAGTTTTGAATCAAATAAATCGGCATCAATACCCACATCAATGGACCGGGTCTTTTCCCATTTTAAATTAGGATTATTCGGCTGTACAACCTGTAGAAGGTTCATTCCATTATATTGAATACCATTAGGTGATAAGGAATACTGGCCCTGATTGCCGTAATAGCCGCCCGTTCCGTCGATTCCTGAGAATCCTATACTTCCCCTGATCTTCAAATCCTTGATCCATAAATATCGTTCCATGAAAGGTTCTCCCGAAATCCTCCACCCTGCTGAAAATGAAGGGAATCCAATGTATCTGTGATTCTTGTTGAAACGGGAGGAACCATCGAGCCGATAGGTTGCGCCCAATAAATATTTGTCTTCAAAGCGATAATTAAGACGGCCAAATACCGAAAAAAGCGCCCATTGCTGAACCAATGAGGAAGACACTCTGCTTATCTGAGCCTGAGAGATTGACAATATATTATCGCTTGGAAATCCTCTTCCTGTAATCATGTCATTTAATTCGCGGGATGTTTCGAAACTCTGACCGACCACGCCGTTGAATAAATGCCTATTGTATTTGCGTAGCAAAGTCGCTGTATTATTGACAACGAACTTGCGATTCTGAATAGTAGTTTGGGTGGCATCGCCTCCGACCAGATCAGGGCGACTGACCAGTCTACTGTATCCCTCAGAATTCAAGAAATCGATTCCAGCCTCTGAACGCAAAGTAATCCAGTTGATCGGGCGGTATTCAATGAAAATATTTCCAAGATTACGAACGTCAATGATGTAGTTGATATCAGCTCTTGCCTGAGCAATGGGATTATCTGTCCGTCCGAGGCTATTGGGTGCAAAACCAAAATAATATGCACCCGTCTGATCGTAAACTGGTATATTTGGAGCTTTTAAAATTGCATTCTGAAAAATACTTTGTGCGTTTAAAGAGGTATTGTCGCTATAATTAAGACTGAATTGGGATCCAAAACTTAATTTTTCTGACGATTTGTAACTTACATTGATATGAGCATTGTACTTTGAATAATCCTGATTGATAATGTAAGATTGTTGATCGACTGAAGAAAGACTTAGATAATAGGTCATTTTATCTGTTCCGGCTGAAACAGAGGCATTGACCTCTCTGGAGACCCCGGTTCGCAAAACATCATTAAGCCAACTCTTTTCTGTCCCTCCTGAATATTTTCCCCCGACAAAACTGGTGTAAAACTCAGAATACTGGGCACCATTCATAAGCGTTGGCTTGCCGATTGGCTGACTGTAGGAGGTGATCGTACTGAGCTCAACCTTTGGAGCCCCTTTAAATCCATGTTTAGTCGTAACCAGAATAACCCCGGCAGCTCCACGTGAACCGTAGATCGCTGTAGCATAAGCATCTTTCAGTATTTCAATTGATTCGATATCATCAGGGTTCAACATTGATAATTGATTGCGCTCGAAATCCGAATTGAACGGCAAAGAATTAGAAACAGAACTTCCTCCCACAGAGGACATCGGAATTGAAGTGCGATCGAAACTGGTCGTGTTCTGACTGCGGTCATTTCCGTAAATTGGTACTCCGTCAATTACAATCAGAGGGTTGTTTGAACTGCCATTCAAAGAGGTAATCCCACGAATAGTTATAGCTGTTGCACCTCCCGGAACTCCTGAGCTTTGCGAAATTTGTACTCCGGCAACTGTTCCGGCCAGCGCATTGTCAAAACTTAAACTGGTCCGGTCCATTTCTGCAGGTTTAATTGAAGCAACTGCCCCGGTCAGATCTCTGCGTTCCTGTGTTCCATAACCAACAATTGCAATCTCTTTTAAAGCAACCACATCGGATTTTAATACGATAGAAGCAAGCTTTAATAGCTTGTCTAACCTGATCTCCCGGGTCTGGTAACCGATACTCGAAATAACCATCATGTCTCCTTCATTTGCTGAAATGACGAAATTCCCCTTCTGATCCGCTGCCACCCCATTGGTGGTTCCCTTGATTACAACAGTTGCGCCAAAAAGCCCTTCAGGCAACTCTGTCGCAATGATCCGACCTTCATATTTCTGATTCTTAATGGTCTGAGGCTTGAGTATCTGCGCAACAGTTAAAAAACTTGAAAAGAATAACAGGCATAAAATCCATGCAATCTTTTTTTTCATTACAATAGAATTAATTCAATATGGAATCAATTATTAATGAAGCCTTTAGGGTTCAACTAAAATAAAGCTGACTGTACATACTCCAATACAGGGATATGCACAGTCAGCAAATTATTTAAAGTCTTATTTTAGTTTATTTAATTTCCCGGTCCAAATATCAGTGACAGCATGAGGAGCAAGGAAGTCGGTATCTTCCGGATTTGCCTGTTCACCACCGATAATCCACAATATGGAGTTTGCATCAACATAAAGTCGTGCGTTTCCTCGCGGGGTGAATGCAGCCGGAAGTGTTTTATCAGCTGGGACTACATTCCAGGTGAGACCGTTATCTGCCGAAATCACAATGTCTTTTAAATAGGCTCCTGTTTCATCCTGGCCACCAATCATCCATAACTGGTTATTGTAAGCTACAACAGATGCTTTTTGGCGTGCGGAAAAAGCTCCGTTAGATACCTGCGTCCATGTTAGGCCGTCAGTAGAAGACCATACATCTTTCAAAACATTACCATTTGGATCTTGTCCTCCAATCATATAGAATTTATTGTTGAAAACGCAGTTTGCTGTATACCGACGATTGGCAGCCGAAGCTGGGAGCATGGCAGTTTTAGTCCAGGAACCACCCCCAATCGAAGTCATGGTCGTATCGGAGTACGCGGCAGCTGGGTAAAACGTTGAACCGTTTGGCCGGGATCCGTCAAAAGCACCAAAAGCTCCAATTGTTCCTCCTCCCATAACATATAAATTGTTATTTAATACACCCACATTATTAGTTAGGGCGGTAGTAGGAAGTAAATTGTTCGATTGTGTCCACACCACACCATCCGTGGATGAATAAACCGTATTAAGAATTGTCGGTTGTTTGGCTCCATAGACCTCGGCTGCACCAACAAATTGTAACATGTAGGCTTTCCCGTTATTGACCACTACCTCATAACTATATCCCAGAGGAAAGGAGGAATCGAGAGGTAATTCACTCCAGCTAATACCATCAGTTGATTGGTACATCTTAACATCAGGATCGTTTACGAACCAGGCGAATGAGTTACTCGCAATGATGTGGTGTTTTCCGTTCAGGAAGAAATACGACTGATATGGATAACCTGAACCGAAAGCAGTCGGAGTTTTCTGAACCCAAGGTACTGCTTCAGGATCAACTTTTGAAACATTGACTGTGACAACATAAGTTTTTAAAGTAACACCATCTTGTGCCACACAAATGTAATTCACCGGACTTGTAAAATTGTTAGCTGTGGATCCGCTTATCTGAATCGCTGTTCCCACTTTTACGGTGTTATTGATAACAGCGGTATATTGTGCGGTTAAGGAGGAAATATTCGTTTGATAAGGGAGGCTGTCTTTGTTAGTGATCGTCATCCCAATGTTATCTACAGTAAAAGTAAAGCTTTTCGCTGAATTGTCAGTAAACGAAAAGGTCAGTATCCCTGACAGGGTGCTTAGTTCTGTTTTCTTACATCCACTAATTAAGACGGAAGCAAAAAAACAAGCGACACCCAAAAAAATCACAATTTTTGTTTTCATAATTCAAATAATTATTAATTGTTAAGATATAATATGCTTTAGCCTGGAAATATTGGAAATGTTTAAGATAATATTGATCCAAAAGATTACATAGTCTCTGATTTAAAACAATTCTTTCAACTTTTCTACCAAAGTTTCTCCTCTTAAATTTTTAGCAATAATTTTTCCTTCCTTATCCAATAAAACCATGTATGGAATTCCAGAGAAAGTATAATCCAGCAAAATCTTTTTAGAATCCTTTGCAAGGAGTAATGTTCCTTTAAGACTATCCTGGGCAACAGCTTTTTTCCAATCGTCTTCTTTCTTATCAATAGAAACACTCACTACTTCAAATCCTTTGTCTTTATATATCTGATATTGTTTTTGTACATTAGGAGATTCCGACCGGCATGGCCCGCACCAGGAAGCCCAAAAATCAATCAATACATATTTTCCTCTAAATGAACTCAATGACACTTGCTTCCCATTTATGTCCGGGAAAGTAAAATCAGGAGCGACCTTACCCAGATCAGTCAAAGCCGAACTAGCGATATTAGCCAACAAATATTTTTTTGCATTTTGAACATAATCAAGGTTGGGATATATTTTTGCCAGCCTTTCATATTGTTCTCTCATATAATCATAGTGCCTTTTCCAATTCAGAACTCCAATTACCTTTACAACAGTTGGGGCATTGCTGTACATTTCAACTATATTTTTTATTTCTCGCTCAAAAGGAATAGTTAAACGATCATAACCCTGGCTTGCATAATCTTTCCAATCTTTGCAATCTGACAATGACGATTTATAATCTTCTTGTCCTGCAGCAATCATTCGCTGATAATCCTGATATAATGTAAAATGCAATAAGTTTAAAACATTATTTTTTTCCCCGCCTTTTATAAATACAAAGGGAGGGTTTTTGATTTTTATTTTTGCGGTATCAATACCCCTGAAATTTATAGTCAGGTTCTCATCATGTGCATAAAATTCAACAGTTTGTTGTTTATAAACATCCAATGTGTAAAATTTTGGTTTGTTGGTTTCAAGCTCAAATGAATAATTATTTTCTGAATCCAATTTCACTTCTTTAATGACTTTGAATTCATTGTTATCATCTTTTTCTTCTACTGTAATACCGAATTTATCGTTGGCATCTGCAAATTGGATATTCCCCTTTACGGTGATCCTGTTCTTTGGAGATTTTACAACCGATTGACTAAAAGCATTTAATCCAATCGTTAAAAAACAAAGTATTATCAGCTTTAGAGTTATTTTCATGTTTGTTTAAAATTTAATTAAGCATTTAAACTGCAATTATTGAAGCAAAGATATTTACTTCGTAATGAAAAGGTATAGGGACAATTCCTCATTTTTTCAGTGTTTATATCCTTTAAGTCAATGTCACGTGAATCAAAGTATAAACCAGCTTCTTACTAAATCATCCTTTTGATCCCCATCTGCCTTAAATATAAACTCATTAGTTTGTTTGTTATATAAATAGTCCGTTCCCCATTCAAGGTGATGAACTGTTACCTGCCTAATAGCATCAATTATAAATAGTAGTTCTTCATCAGTCATTGTTGGATGGAGAGAGAGTCTGATCCAGCCAGGTTTCTGCGACAGGTCACCATGCGTAATTAAATCTGTAATTTGTTTTGATTTTTCGTAGCTGACATCTAATAAAAAGTGCCCGTAAGTGCCAGCACAAGCACAACCACCTCGCGTTTGAATACCAAAACGGTCACTTAGCAGTTTAACAACCATATTGAAATGCATTCCCTCAATATAAAACGAGATGATTCCCAGACGTTTTTTCTGGTTGTCAGCCAATATCTGAATTCCTGGAATACAACACATCTCTCTGAAGGCAATCGCAACAAGTTCTTTCTCTCTTTGCCTGATAAGGCTTGTGTTCATCCGATTTTTAAGATTAATACACAATGCTGTCTTCATAGCCTGCAAGAACCCAGGTGTTCCGCCATCCTCTCGGATTTCAATATCATCAATAAATTTGTACTCCCCCCAGGGATTTGTCCAATCAACAGTACCCCCACCGGGTGCATCAGGCACCCGGCAATGGTATAATGAAGAGTCAAATACCAGCACCCCGGAAGTGCCGGGCCCACCAAGAAATTTATGTGGTGAAAAGAATATCGCATCCAGTTTCTCCATTGGATCGCCCGGATGCATGTTCATATCGACATAAGGAGCTGAAGCCGCATAATCTGCAAAACAATATCCACCAGCCTCGTGCATTATACGAGCTAATTCATAAATAGGAGTCTCAATCCCTGTAACATTAGAACATGCTGTAAATGAGCCTATTTTGATTGCTCTGTCAGCAAACTTCTTAACCAGTTGCCTTAGGTTTTCGGGATCAACCAGAAGGTCTTTACCCGGAGGAATAACCTCTACATCGGCAATAGTATGATACCATGAGGTCTGGTTTGAGTGATGTTCCATGTGAGTAATAAATACTACCGGTTTTTTACCATTGTATATAAATTCACCGGCAATATTTTTTTCGGGGACCTTCAGATTCAGCATTCTCTGGAATTTTACCAGCACATCAGTCATTCCAAATCCTGAGGTAATTAGCACATCACCAGGATCTGCATTTACATGCTTTTTAATAATGTGCTGCGCATTGTGATATGCCTTAGTCATCAACTGCCCGCTTTCGCAGGTTTCAGTATGTGGATTTGCGACCCAGGGTCCAATCATATTTAAGATCTGTTCCTCAATGGGTTTGTATAACCTGCCGCTGGCAACCCAGTCAGCATAGATCATCCGTTGAGGGCCAAGGTATGTTTTGTATTCCAGTTCATTTCCAATGATCCCTTCACGGAATTTATTGAAATGCTCTTTTAGGTTTATCATCTGATATATATATTAGAATCAAACAAGGAATCTTTTTTATATCTAGATAAACCTAATTCTTTTGCTCAGGTAATAACAACAGTTTTACAAGGTTATCCCCACTTAAATAAATTTTTGCAGCTTCTTTCATACTCTGCTGTGTCACTTTTTTCAGTGAAATTATGTAATCGAGTATCTCTTTTGGATCATCATTATTTTCGTAGCTTCTGGTTAGATTGCTTAACCAGAAACCATTCTCTTTTAGCTGAGTTTCTGTTGTGCGCGTATCCTCGGCTATAACTTTTTGAATAGCACTGTTTTCCGCTCCGTTTATTTGGATCTTCTGGATCTCATCCATTGTCGCAGCTATAAGCTTTTCTACATTTTCAGGTGCACACCCAAAAGCTACAGTAATGGAATAACGGTTCTTAGGGTATTTAGTATAATTGCTCCAGGCAGATGGACTATATACTCCTCCCTCCAGTTCTCTTAATCGATCCAGCAGTTTTATCTGTAAAACCTTACCAACCGCCTCCAACTGGATATTGTTATCTCTGCTATAAATATACTCCCCGCTGAATACTAATCGTAAAGTTGCTTTTTGATCACTACCTTTATAAACAGTTTTCTCTATCGTTCCGACTGGTATATGAATGCCAAGGTCTTTAGCCTGCTCATCTCTTTTTATTGAAGGGAGCGATCCAAGCCATTGCTCGAGTATCGGTTTTATTTGATCAACATCAAAATTGCCAATGAATGTAAACGTAAAGTCGCTGGCATCAGCAAACCGTTCCTTGTAAATAGCATATGATTTTTCCAGCTGAATCTGTGCAATTTTGGTAATTGAGGGGCCAGTACGTCGTAAATTGTAGTTGCCCAGCACCGCACTTACCGTATCGCTAAACACACTTTTGGGATCATCATTCCTGTTGGCTAATCCGGATTTTGACCTGCTGATGAATCCACTGTAAATAGTTGTATCTTTTCTTGGCTCAGTAAAATACAAATAGGTTAATTGCATTGCAGTTTCCAGGTCCTTTGGTGCAGCAGAGCCCCTGATTCCTTCGGTCCGTTCACTGATATATGGCAAAACTTCTACAATTTTACCAGTCAATAATTTGGGTAACTCATTCGCATTAAAATCACCCAAGCCACTATTGCCAATAATATTTGCTGCATTAGCTGCTGATTGGTAATCTTCATCACTATATAAAGATGTCCCGCCAGGACTTGAAGCATTAAATCGTATCTCATCGGTTTTAAAATCTGTTGGTTTTAAAACCACCTTAACGCCATTGCTAAGGGTAAGTTCAGTAACGTTCAATTCATTGATCTTTTTCTCTGATACTACTTTCCCTGCTACAGGTATTTTCGCAACCAATGGCTTATCCGATACCTGGTCAATATACGCCATCAATTTCTCCGCTTGTATGCTCTTTATCCAATTATCAACAGTCGACTTATCCGGCAGGTTGCTTTTCTCCTTTTCGGGAGCCATAATCACTACATCGCAGTTTACATCTGAGATATATTGTTTGGCCAGCCCATTAATCTCTGCCAGTGTAATGCCAGGTAGCTTTTGCTGTATTAATTTGTACTCTGCCACTATCCCTGGGGAAGCCTGCCCTTTAAGAAAATATTGTAGGTATTCCTGAACAAAATTTTCCGAATTTGTTTTATCCTTTTCTTTTAATGCCGATTCCATCGAAGTCAGGTAGGATTGTTTGGCCCTTTCCAGTTCTGTTTGTGTAAATCCAAATTGTTTGGCCCTTTCCGTTTCTTTCCATACTGCCTTAAAACCCTTTTCCAGTTCACCAGGTTTTGCGACCACGTATACATTGTATGCATCTAATCCGGCCATAAAACCATTCATACTTGCACCACCTTGTATAAAAGCGGGATCAGCTAGTTTGGCAAGTTCATTATATCTGTCAGCAAGCATATGATTAAACAAGGTGCGCTGTAAACTTTTGCGATAATCGTCTGAAGTTTTAATTACCAATTCAGGTTGCTTTATATATACCTGTAAGACAGTGTAGGGGAATTCCTTATCTGTAACGGCAATAAATTGGTTTTGTCCCGTTAATGGAATAGTATATTGTATCCTTTTCCTGGGTGACTTTGGAGTCCTAAGATCGCAGAATTTCGCCTTTATCATTTTTTCAACAGTATCAACATTAATATCCCCTACGACAATAATTGCCTGAAGATCAGGGCGATACCAATCCGTGTAAAACTGTCGCAGGGTTTTCTGCTTACAGTTTTTCAATACATCTTCTATTCCAATGGGCAGCCTGTTCGAATATCTCGAATTGTTAAATAATACAGGCAGGTATTTTTCCTGCATACGCTGCTGTGCTCCCTTGCCCAAACGCTTTTCTTCAAGAATTACCCCTCTTTCTTTATCAATTTCCAGTGAGTCGAGTGTTGCTTCCTGTGCCCAGTCTCTCATGATCTGCATACCGTTTTTAAATACTTCTTCATTGTCCGTGGGTATGGGCAGTTGGTAAACGGTTTCATCAAAATCGGTATATGCATTCAAATCGGAACCAAAGCGGACACCCGCTTTCTGAAGATAATCTACCAGTTCATTTTTAGGGAAATGTTTTGTCCCGTTAAAACTCATATGTTCCATAAAATGAGCTAACCCCTGTTGATCATCGTATTCCAAAACAGAGCCAACCTTATTCACCAGGTATAAAGTTGCCCTTTCTTTTGGTTCTGTGTTTTTCCGGATATAATATGAAAATCCGTTAGCAAGTTTGCCTGTTCTTACTGATGGATCCAGTGGTAAAGGCGTATTTTGTGCCGTTTGACCATTTGAAATACTGTATATCAGTACTAAAAATAAAGCGGTAATGATAGTTTTCTTTTGCATAGTTTTTGTTTTTGTCCTGGTTTTATTATCGTGCAACTTCTGCTATGTTACACCTGATTATTCGTAAATTTATGAGTTCAGTATTCTTTTTACCAAGCAATTTTACTTCGTGACCTGCTTTATTGATATACCACTCTTCTTCTGGCATTTCTATTATCTTATCATCCACATAAAAAGCAACAATTACAAAATTCTCCCGCAAGCGTTTCAATACCTGCGGATCACTCCAAACCCTGTTTTCCATCTCTCGGCAGTTGGTACAGCCATGACCTGTGAAATCTACAAAGATTGGTTTCTTCAATACTTTAGATGCCTCGAGTGCTTCTTCATAATCAAAGTAACCCGTCAGCCCGTAAGGTAATTTAAGAGCAGTATTGCCCTATTTTGGTACGTTGGACAATCGGTCCGGCGCAACTAAACGAAACCAGCACAAGGGTAAATGCCATGAAAACTGTCCCTATAGTTCCGCCCTTATCCTCAGCTGATACCGATTTATTTACCAGCCAGTTCGGCATTGTAATTTCAAAATAGCCAAAAAATGAAGCTGCAAAAATTATAATGATGAGAAAGAACAGATCATTTGGAATCCAGTGTGTGCTTATCCATTTGCTAAACTCAGCCCCGAATAATACTGCTATCATAGTCCCGAATAATGTGTAAATTGCAATAATTGCCAATCCGTAAATGGAAGCCTGCACCTTACCATTTGATCCTGATTTCATGAAAAAGATACAGTCATTGGGATCATTGGAAAAACGCAGGGAGTAAGTATGGCAATCAGTCCGGCACCAAAAGCAATAAGAAAGAACATCCAGAGGGGCATTTTACGGTCGTTCCCTGATTTTGAACCATCCATTTTTGAGGATTGGAAAATAGAATCTGTTGCTATGGCTTTGAATGATGCTGCCGGCTTTGCCTGTCCTGCTTCGGGTTGGGCTTCACTGATAACGGACCTTTCAATACCATCAAGATTAAATGAAAATTCGGATTCTCCGGGAATACAATTTTTATCATTGCAGGCTTGATAATTGAGGTTGCCGTTTATTTCCAAAGGTTTTTTGCTGAGTATTTTAATTTTTTGGATGAAAATGGCTTGATTTTCGAAAAACTTAACCTGCATCCTGAACATTACGTCATATATTTATTTTTCATTTGGATTGGTTATTTTCGAGTAACCTATAGCATAAGAATCAAATTCTGCTTTTAATTGATCTATTAAAACTTTTTTAGCAATTTTATCGCCATCAATTCGGGCATTCCAGGAAATTATCGAATTACTATTATCCTTTTCCTTAGTAAATATTGCAATCTGCACAGAAGATACCTCTTTGGGAAGCGATTTTTCGTCAAATTCAATTACCATAAACTTATTTTCTGCATCAGATTGAACTACTGATTCCAAACGATTAGAACCGTCAGCGAAAACCAAATTTAGTGTTAATGGATTTTTACCACTAACTATATCAACAGAAGATACAAACCCGTTGGATAAACTCTTAAACATACTCACATCATTAAGGAAATTCCAAACGGAAGTTTGCGATGCATTTATATTTACCTCTTTTATTATATCCCAGATTATGGGTTGAGCATTCTGCATTTGAGCAAAAACCTTGTGGGTTCCAACTATTCCATTTATGAAGAAAATTACCAATATTATTTTTTTCATTTTCATTTTCATTTTTATGATTTGATTCTACTACTAATTTATGTTAAGTACTTAGACTAGTCTTTCAACATTGCTGGAGTCATTAGTCTTTTTTCTGCAGCCTCATTCCTTAAATTTTTCTCTTTTTGTGCCATGGCTTCAGCCTCAGCCACTTTACCCTGACGCTTTAAAACTCTTTTTAGAAGTTCGGCAAGTTGAATTTGTGTAAATAATTCCGGATTGCCCTTTTCTATTAAATCTGCCCAATTCAAGGTATTCCCATAATAGATTGCTTGTGCTGCAGTTATCAGGTCATTGGCAGCTTCAATCACAAGTGAGCTTTTATCGCCTTGGTTTTTTGAAAAATCTTTGTCAGTGCATATGGCATCGACTTTTGCAACATATGCACTCCATTGGTTTGAAGCAGCCAACTCTATAAGTTCAAGTTTTGCCAATACTATTTTTGAATAACCATTTCCCTGTGCCAATAGTTTCCTGGTAGCCTTACTCTTTTCCTTTGCCAAATCTGTTCCGTTCTTTTTTGCATAAGCATTTTTTATCCCATAAATGGCCGAAAAAAAAGTCCATTTAAAATAATTATCTGCTTCATCTGCTCCATACTTCGCTTCCAGGGCGGATATATTAGCATATAAATAAGAAAATGCCTCAGATGAAGGATTATTCAGGTATTTAATGGCCAGTTTCCAGTTGTGCTCTTCCAGCAAGGCTGGTTTACTAAGTGCATCAAAATATTCTTTTGAAATAACACTCATTTTCTCAGATTCATAGGCCTTATCTAATGCATCCAGATAAGCAACCGCACTAGGCTCAGAATGGCCTGATTTCTCAAAAGTCTTTTCCAGACCGAAAATTGTATTTTCCGGATTAAGCGCATTTTCGGCTTCTTTAATAAACTCTTTTGGCGACATACTCCCTACTGCCTTATGCACCAACTCTCCATCTTCATTGATAAACAGGTAGGTTGGATAAACATTTATACCATATTTGTTTTTCAATGCTAGTCCTTCTCCTTTTTCCATATCATACCTGACATTGACAAATGTCTGGTTAAACAGGTCTGCAACACTGTCTTTTGTAAAAACTTCCCTGGCCATAATTTTACATGGTCCACACCAGGAGGTATAGGCATCGAAAAAGATGAGCTTATTTTCTTTTCTAGCTGTAGCTAATTGAGTTTTCCAATCTGCTTCTTTAAATACAATCTCCCGGTTTTGTGCCTTAACCGATAACACAACCAAGCAAATCATTGCAACTGAAATTATCTTCATGAATTCTTCTAAATGGTACTTGTTAATTTCCGGGGCTATAATCCTTGTTTTTACGAAAAGGGATAAAAAATCACCTTTTTTAAACGTTTATTACAACTTTAAACTGTTCAGTAATTTTCTTAAAGAATCCGAGGAAGGTCGTGGAGCATCAGCTGAAACAATATTCCCATCCTGATCAATTAATATAAATCTTGGGATGCCATTTATTCTGTATTCTTGTACAAAACTGGAAGCAAAGTTATTATCAGCCAATAATTGAATCCCGGATAATTCTTTTTCTTTCACCATCGTTTTCCATTTATCATGGTCTTTGGCATAATCTACAGAGATACTAACAAATACAATTTTTTTGTCGTGGTATTGCTTTTCAACTTCTTTCAAATACGGAATCTCTGCTTTACAGGGACCGCACCATGTGGCCCAAACGTCAATATAAATATATTTCCCGCGCAGATCTTGCAAGGAAACCTTGCTCCCATTATAATTTTCGTAACCTATAAATAATGGGGACTTTTTCCCTTTAACCAATTCCTCCCTAAGATACTTAATGTCTTCGTAACTGCCGGAAACATATTTTATAAATTGCTCCTTTTCTTCATGTTGTTTCGCTATAAATTCCGGGTCTGCCTTTTCTATTTTACTTAGTGAGATTTCAAAAGCATCATCAATCTTTTTTAATTGCTTGTCAAAGTCTCCCTTTCCCTGGATAAATAATACCGTATCGTTAAATACTTCTTCAACAAGCAGTGATTTTTGGGCTAAATAATTGTTTGGATCGGCACCCTCACCAGTATAATGAACTGTTTCATCAAATCTTTTAGTATTGATAGTAACATTCAAATCAAATCCATTCTCCAGGTAAACAGAAGTTTGTTCTTTCCCGTCGAACAGGTTGTAATACCCTTTTTCAACTTTCAAGGTATCTGAGAAAACCCCATTTTCGTTCAGGCGAATTTTTTTTGTGAATTTTGAAGATCTTACCACCAAAGAATCTGAGTTTTTTTCGGTTATTTTCCCAGATAAGGTCAGATAGTTATTTTGAGCTAAAATTATACCTGGTGCAAATACTAAGGCAAGTATTAGTGTCCTAATTGAATTTCTCATCGTATTTTACTCATGAATATTTTTACTGTTTTGATTTTTTTTTGATTCTGGATAATGTTAATTTAGTTAGAATCATTAAAGATAATACAATGACAACTCCAATAAAAAAGTAACTTGTCCTCGCGAAATCTCCTTCCTTTTTATATGGAAGTGAAGGTTGAATTACTGTCATAGACAACACTTCCTTAGGAATAATCACACCGTCTTCACTTTTAATCTTAGTAGCGGGTACTAATTTCGTCATTTTAACGGTCTTGGTTGCGGTAACCGTATCTTTTAGTATAAAAATATCGCTTCTATTTTTCATTTTAATAATTCAGTCATTTTAATTAATACGTTTTTTTAACTACCCCCAAAAATCCTCCGTTCTGCAAAAGGAAATGGATTATTTGCTTCCCCTTCCAAATTATACGTTAACTTTCGTTCGTAAACATTATTAAATCGTTTTCAAATGACATCAAGTCTCAATTTTTAATCTGCGGATTTTAAATCGTGTTGTCCTGTAAAATCATATGCAAACATAAATCCAATGTAGTTCCGAAATATAGGGATAATTCCTTATTTTTAAATTTTACAGTGATAAATCAATCTACTTCCTTTAATTTTGCTTTCTATCACATAACAGATGAAACTTAAAGAAAATATATTCATTTTTTTTGTATGCATTCATTTATTGTCTTTACCAACCACTGGTCAAAACAATACAAACTCCTATGTTGACGATATAAACAGCCTTAACGATCAATATTATCAAAGCATCAATAAAAACCCTGAAAATAGCCTTATCTATGCCAGAAAAGCGTTTTCTTATTTTAATAAAATAAATAATAATGAATTAAAATTTAAAATTACTGCAAATTATGCAACTGCACTTTATATAAATGAATTATACAAAGAAGCTTTAACCACTCTTGATCAAATTGGTTCAATTGAAATGGAGGAAAATAATAAGGCCCTTTATTTTACATTAAGAGGCTTGGTAGAAAATGATCTAAGCAATATTTTAGAGGCTGAAGCCAATTATAAAAAAGCCTTAAATATATATGTTAAACTTAAAGATATCGACAATGAATTTACAGTTCTGAATAATTTAGGAGCACTTTACAACAATGCGGGAGATTATAAAAAATCGTTGGAATCATACTTAAATTGTTTTGGAATAATTAACGATTTAAAATTTAAGGTCGACAGATATAAATATTACATGAATACTGGTATTGTTAAATTTAACTTAAAAAAATTTGACAATGCCCTGGATTCTTATTTTTTGGCTTTGAAGGAAGCGGAAAATAAATCGGATACCCTAAGAATATTTAAAACGCACGAAAAAATGGCTCAAACTTATGTGTTCATTAATAAGCCATATCTCGCAATCGACAACTATCTAAAGGCACTTAATGGTTCCCGAAAATTAAGGCTCAACAAAGATGTTAGCGATATTCTTTTACAATTGGGGAATTTATATAACCAACTGGGAAGGAAGGATATTGCTATTAAATATTTTCACGAATCCCTAAAAGTGGCCCATGAGTTTTCTTTTTTGCAGGGAGAGTTTGAAGCTTCTTTAAAATTGGCAATTTATTATAAATCCGAACTCCGTTTTGACATTGCCAGATCATATTATAATATGATTATACAAAATAAAGCCAAAGTCTCCAATATTATACTTATCGAAAGTGCTTACCGGGGATTGTACCAAATTGAAAAACAGGACAAAAATTTGTCACTCTCATTAGCCAATCTGGAAAACTATTTGCAATATTATGAAGAGACTCAAAAACAACAAATGATCAGTTTAGAAGATCAGATTGAAACTCAATATAACCTTAAGCAAAAAGGTTACGAACTTGAAAATCTTAATATCAAGTATAACCTTAACGAATTAAGTCTTAAAAGTCAGCAAGAGCGCCTTCGATGGCTGATCATATTTTCAATATTGATGGCATTTTTACTCTTATTGATACTCATTTTATTCTTTCATAAAAGAAAAGCACAAAAACTTTTGTTTGTTCAAAATGAACAAATCAAGGCTCAAAATGAAGAATTAATATTAACCAATAAGGAAATCATAAAAAAAAGGAAAGAACTCACAAATCTAAATCAATTAAAAGATCAGTTTTTATCAATTATTGCCCATGATGTTAAAAGTCCGATAACAGATCTCTATAATTTATTGTTCATTTTAAGACACAATCTTGATATTCTCCCAAAAGAAGATTTGAAGAATAATTTAACCGTTATCGAGTCTAGTACAAGCAATCTTTTACATTTGCTAAACAACATTTTGAACTGGACTATTAGCCAATCATCCGGAAATGAAGTTATTATAAGTGAATTTTCTGTCGCCGAATTAATAAATTCAAATTTGAAACTTATTGAAAGCTCAATATTGTCAAAAGAATTGATAGTTGAATTGACCTTGGGTAATAATCCTTACGTCATTAAATCCGATTTAAACATCATCAATTTTGCCATCCGAAATATACTTTCTAATGCTGTAAAATTTAGCAATAAAAAGGGATTTATTAGTATAAAAGTTCTTGAGATATCCGATTCAAAGTTGGAAATTCACATTGCAGATTCCGGAATTGGTTTTAATTCAAAAAGCCATATCCTTGATGAAAATAGTAAGAGAGTAGTCCCTGTTAAGTTCAACATTAATAATGAAAAAGGTTACGGGATTGGTTTATCTTTGTGTCAGAAAATGTTGAGTAAGATAGATTCTAAAATAACGTATCAGAAAAATGAACCCTCCGGTTCAATATTTATCCTCCATGCCAACTCTGTAAATTTAAAAGAAATCTGTAATGAATCGTTTAAAAGTACTAATTGCTGATGATCATTATGTGGTTAGGCTAGGGTTGAAAATACTTATAAATTCTTTTGAAGATTTTGAAGTGGTGTCAGAGGTCGAAAATGGGCAGGAAGTTTTAAACAACATCGAGATCGCAGATTACTTCATTCTGGACTTAGAAATGCCCATTTTAAACGGTATTGAGGTTTTAGAAAAAATCATGCGTAATTTCCCTGAAAAGAAAATTGTGTTACTTACAAATTGCATGTATATCCCAACTTTAGTTAAAGCAAAAAAATTTAAACCTCACGGTTTCCTTTTTAAAGACGGAATGCACGAAGATATTAAAATATGCCTTGATGAAGTGAAAAAAGGCAATTATTATACCGGGAAAAATTGCCGCGCCTTTTTTGAAAGGCACAAGGAAGAAATACACTATGTAGAACATTTAATTCAAAATTTAGATTTGTTATCTAAAACTGAAATTAAAATCCTTTACCAGATTTCAAAAAACCTATCTACCCCTGAAATTGCAGATGCATTATTCAACAGCCCAAAAACTATTGACAATCATCGGACTAATATAGCTAAGAAACTTGATATAAGTGGTTATAACAACTTACATTATATTGCCGTTAAATACAAGCTGCTCATTGACTCTATGTACAATTTAATTTCATAAAAAAAGCAAGCCAATATTTTAAGACTCCGTTTTTTAAATAAATAGATAAGTGCCAGAATATCAGCTATCTGGTTAGATTTCGAACCTAAACTCTTCTGATCCGGAATGAGCATCGTTTCGTGAGACTGTAAAATACACTCTGTCTTAAGCCAGAAAGATCAGACACTGTTCAGATTATACTCCCCTGGATTTTTTAATTTAAAAAAATGAGGGTTAACTTAACGTCAATCCCTCATTCACTGCAAGATATAAATAATTTATAATCATTTATTTAATGGAAATAGTATCCGCGGTTTTATACCTTATTTTGCTCTTCCGGCTTTTGTAGCCTCAGGGACTTCGACTAGATTTCCTGTTTTTACGTCGTAAACATAACCATAAATAGGAATATAAGAAGGTACTAACGGATGGTTTTTAATTCTTGATACATCATCTAAAACGCTTTGAGCCTGATTTTTGATTGTTAAAAATGAAATAGTGTTGGCTTCATTCGAACCGCCTTCTTCTTTTACATTTCTCCAT
>CANJNY010000021.1 GCA_947475715.1 Prolixibacteraceae bacterium | reverse complement strand
GTTTTAGTGAAAGGGTGGGACAGCTTTCCTTTTTGCAGTGAGACAGTTAATTATGGGACTGAATTTCTTAGGACTAAAGTGAATCTGGCACTCAGAGTCCCTTCGGCGATTATCAAAGAAGAATTTAATATCATTTTAAATTCCCTTCACCCCGATATCCACAGATGTAGGGTTATCAGCTCAGTCGCTTTTAATTTCGACGAAAGGATTTTAAGTCCGGGCCCAACTTCTTCGTGACCTGCACAAGTCAGACCCGGACTTTTTTAAAAATAATTGAACCCGGACTTAAACTACAATTTTATTTCTCTAAAATTACAATATCATCCAGAACCAGATCAGTCTCTTTGTCGTTGAGCTTTTCGATCCCAAACCACGAATTCCCCGATTCCCTGGCTTGAAAGGTAAATGTTGAGGTCGTTGGAATGTCTGACGAATTTAAGGTTAAGGATAGTGTTTTTTCAATTCCATCTCCAATTACCAATGCATAATCCGATCCGGTTGCTTCATATTTAACTGTAACAGTATAGTTCTTTCCCGAAATAAACCGAAGGGTCTGAGGAATTGTCTGAAGAAGCAGTCCCGTTGGTTCACCATGCGCCTTAAGAGACCAATTTCCGCTGATTACGTCATCAATCTTTTTTCCGTTCCACCCTTTTTGTGTGTAAGGTGCATGTAATTCAGAGAGGTGAGTGCGCGGATCATTGATTCCACCCGAAGGACCCTTAATAAACGGATATAAGCCATCGGGGATATTTTCAAAATCTTCGGAAAACCAGATGCTGTCAGGTTTGGCTGTGCGTTTAAGTGGTGCAACACGAATATCATCGAAGGTGATTTTAGAGAAACCAGCCTCAGCCTTCAGTATTAGTTCGGCAGTGGTCTGCCCTGCCGGAACAGTGAAGTATGTGTACATCCGTTGCATCGTTGTATCACTCTTTGAATCTGCTGCAATGTAGTTTTTCCAGAGTGAACTGTTGCAATATGCATTCATTACTGGTCCGCCATAAGTATTAATCTCCAGAGTAGCTTTTCGATTTTCCGCAGATGAAACATATGCCGAGGCATAATATGAACCTTCGGCTAAGCCGGTCAGTGTCTGTGAAACCATTGTTGACTCACCTTTATCAATGATCAATTCATACTGCCCCCTGGTGTTTCTGGCGACCGAAGCACCTGAACCTTTCACTTTCCAGAATTTCAGATCGCCATTGTTAAACCCGGGGTCTTTAACAAGAGCCCCTTCACCCCAGTTGACCTGTTGCTGTGGTCCTGCCTGCTTTTTGTAAATAACATAAGGGGTATTTGCTGATGCCTGAATCGTAACCTGATGGTTTACAACATCAATATTCCGGATTAATTTTCTTCCCTGGTCGGTCAGTTGATAAAGAACGACTGATTTAATTTTGTTCCAGCTTGCCGGTAATTCCCAGGTCGTTGAACCGGCATTAGAATTCCAGTGATAAAGTTTTTCCGCTGTAACAGGGTTCCATGGCAAGAGATAGGCATCGCCATCCAAAACCATACGTCCATCCTTGGTGATTTTTCTTCTCCCCGATGAAGTGCTGACCACTACATTCTTTTCACAGTTAATTGAATTCTCTTCCCATTTAAGGATTGGAAAATGTTGCAGATATTTGGTTGGCAAATCGGTTTGAAAGGTCATTTGGATGCAGCTATCGATATTATTTCTCCCCTGCCATCCCTCAAAATCCTTCATCTCTTCTCCTCCAAGCAGCGGGTGACGGGCCACCCAGGTATCTTTCTGGTGATTACGGATAAAGCGGACAATCCGGCTGTTAAAACCCTTTATGGTTTTGCCTCCGTAATCATAATCGACAGCCCAATGGTTCCATACGGCATCCGATTCATGATCATTGGGAAATTCTGTTCCCAGGGTTAAGCCCAGTGAATGTATTTCTCGCCCTAGTTTCTTACTGTCCCAGCTCCCTTTGCCATACCACACGTCACAGTAAATAAAGTTAAGCGACGGCACCTGATCTTTTAGCGACTGAAGCCTTACCATCCGCTTGTTAGTCGTTGCATCATACCGTTTATTGATATAATACGAGGCATCAAGCCAGTCCCATCCCGGCTTTGTATGATTAATCAGTGAGTCATCGAAAGCTTTGGCTTCGGCGTACGATTCGGTTCCGTTGATGTGCACACCCATAAAAGCATTATACTTTTGTGCTGCCTTACAAAGCATCTCCATATCTTTTGCCCCACCCTGACGTTTGCCGATTTCACCATAATCGGGGTGAGCCGAATCATGTCCTTCTGATCCATAACCTTTAAGAATCACAAACTGACCAAGTCCATCGGTGTTGAGGTAAATCCGTTTCGTCTCATCGAGGGTTTTTGTGAATGGATTGGTTGCCTGGCTTGCAAAGTTCATCGGAATACGCTGAACAACCAGATCCGGGATCCGCTCACTTCCCATGGGATTAGTCATGATACTGCGAAAGGCTATTGCACCATCCTGCCAATCGACCAGTTTGTCATTATTCAGATCCTTTGTGATCACAATTTTTACAACCGGAAGGGGGTCCGTCGAGGTCATTCCCTGTGCCCGGTATATCCATGATCCACTCCATAAACCGGTTCGGAAATACCCGTTCTTGCTCACTGTTTGCTTTTGAATCCTGCTGTTATCCGACTTTTCGGTTACCGAATTTGACCAAAGTGAGGCTGCCAGCTGACCGGTATTGATGATCCCATATAAAAAATCTTTTGGAATAGAGTCCGTGGCTATTTCTCCCGTAAGGGGAATAAAAACATCGCCGCTTCCCTCGACTGCGGTATACATTCTCGCTCCGGCAAAAGAGGCACCGGATTGAGTATTGCGGATGGAGAGCAGGTTGTGGCCGGGAATTTCGAAAGTACTTACTTTAAATACCCCGTTTTCGGAAATATCAGTTACCTTAAATTCAATAATATTCTGATTTACAGCAATCCTGACTGTTGCATTCACACTTATTTCCTCAAAATCAAGACTATAGTCAGCATTTATTTTAGATTTGACAAACGTGATTTTTGGGGTGTAAAGTTTTCCATTAATCAATATCTCAGACAGTTGATCTTCCTGGGCATAAATCACTTCACCGGTAGAAATCCAGGTGTATTGAATGATTCGCGGGAAGGCAGTATCAATCAAAATTTTAAGGTTTTTCGATTCAATGGTTTGGATTGAATTTTTTTCGTTTATCGCCCTATTTCTTCCAAGAGCCTCGTTTACGGATGTAAACATATTGGAAATTAATAAAATAAGGGCTGCCAGTTTCAGGAATTTTTTCATTTAATTGACGACTTATTTTTCGGGTTGGTTAGGGATGAATTGAGCACGGTAGGTTAACCCTCCGGTTTTCACTTTCCATAAGATTTTACCCTGCAAATCGGTAGCGAGCAGATAATTCTTATTCGTGCTGCATTGAAGGATCGTATTTTTATCAAGCAGGAAGGCGCTTCCCATTTTTTCGGTATACAACGAATCGGGAAGGGGTGCATTGACTATGGATTTAGCACTCATTTGATTTTCGTTAATAATAAATGACAAGGCCCGTGATCTCTTTGTTTTTACTCCGTTATCGAACATCATCAGCGATCCGTCATTATTTAGATGAAGGGTATGCTGCCCGCTGAAAAGAGCTGTTTGATTGGGTATTATGTCTCCCTTCTCGCCGAATTTCCAGATCAGTTTTCCACTTTTTGAATTTATCTTCCAGACCTGGCTGATGTTATAAAAGGAGATCAGGAAGTTACTGTCGTTATCAAAACACATGCTGTTTGCATGAAACCAGTCTGCTTTATTTTTCAGAATATCGGGATCTTTTAATGGGTTTTCAACATCAAAAACGGTCCATTCCCATAATTTCTTTCCATTCCGGGAGAAAATCTGTATCCCGTCACCGGTGATCGAATCGTTTTTAGTTCCTCCAACTTCCGTTAGGTTTATTTTCCTGTTTTCAGCGGTAAGGACGACGATATTTCCCGATTTATCCAAAAGGGTTTCGTGATGAAAAGTTTTGGCAAAACCGGGTGAATCTTTAGTAAAATGGAGTAATGTATCTCCGTTAAGATTCATTTCCAATAAGTGATTTCCGTAAGTTGTTTTATAACCGGGATCTGAGAGTATAAAAAGAAAGGTATTGTTTTGAGTATACCAGGCAGTTTTTAAAAATTTACTAAAGGCATTATACCATTCAATAGTTCCATTTGAGTCAAGCAAAACTAGCATTCCCGGATCTTTTCGGTTTGAGATGAGTAGTTTTCCATTTATTTTGAATCCGGATTTTGCGGCGGTGTAGTACGAATCGAGCCATACCGGTAAAAAGCTTGTTTTAAAGGAGGCTGCCTCTGATTCGGAAAAGCTTTTATTGTCTGAATTGACAATTCTATAGGTGTACTCACATTCAGGCTTTAAGCCTCTAAGGATGATTCGGTGATTAGAGCAAAATGAAGAGGTGTCAGAGCTAAAGATATTTTTTTTATCACCTGTTTTCCAGTATTCAATAAATGACCGGACAGAAGTATCTGTTTGCCAGGTAAATATTTGCCGTAAGGCTGAATTTGGATCATTATTGCATGTTAGATTTTGTTGCGGGAATGGAATTATCCGTCTGCTCCAGGGGCGTTTGATCTCTGAATTATTACATCCATACATTACAATCAATAAGAAGGCAAGGAAGGTTTTATGCCAAATGTGGACTTTAAAATGTTTAAACTGCAAAATCATATGAACTTATTAAAATTATCAGCAAATGTCCGGGAGTTGTTCTTAGGAATAAAAAAGGCTGTTTTAAAAAAATAGTTATCTCTTTAAAACAGCCTTAGTGTGCTTAAATTATGACCTAATTCCAGGCCGGATTTTGAATAAGTTTTTTATTCGTCTGAATCTCTGTTTGTGGTAATGGCCAAACATAGCCTTTAGGAGCAGTGAAAATTCTGGAATTGGCATCGATTACCTCGAAAACCCAGCTTGCGGGATCGGTAGGATCTGTCAATTTTGCGGAATTATACCCTTTGCCAGTGACCATTACAGTTTCTGCAATTTTCCATCTGCGGATATCCGAATAGCGCAATCCCTCAGCAACAAATTCGATTCTTCGTTCATGACGTATTTCTGCACGCATACCCTCTTTTGATAATCCGGTTGCAACATCGGGCATTCCGGCCCTTGCTCTTACAGCATTCATTGCGTCATAAACACTGCCATCAGGACCGGAAGCTTCATTCTTAGCTTCAGCATACATTAATAAAACATCGGCATAACGGATTAGGATCAGGTTAAGTTCTCCATTCCAGTATTCAAGGTTATCCTCTTCAACCATTTTGCGGACAGCCATACCTGTTGGGGAGAAATCGTTTGCCGGAATATAAGGTGCACCATGATAAATCTCGCCGGGTACAACTAAAGTCATATTCAGTCTTGGATCTCTGTTTTTGAACGGATTAGCCGGATTAAAACCTGAGGAAGGATCCGAAATTGGTTTTCCGTTACTCATGTAATAATCATCTGAAAGCTGAACAAATGGGACATATGATCTCCAATCTCTGATTGTTGTTGTATAACCCTGAGGCCTCTTATCTTTCATATAAGGTGCGTCAAAAATGACCTCTCCGTTATTTTCGGCCTGCACGGTAAATAATTCGCCGTAACTGGAATATAACGAATAAATGTTCATATCCATAACCGATTTTGCTGCAGAAGCTGCCTCTGCCCATTTTTGATTATAGAGAAGTACTCTGGCTTTTAAGGATATTGCTGCCCCTTTTGTTGCCCGACCTACATCTCCTGCGCCATAAGTAGCAGGTAACGAGGCGATCGCGTCATCAAGGTCTTTTAATACAGCTGTAATCACCTGATCTTTTGTAGATTTGGGTGTATTGGCTTCTGCCAGCGGCTGCGGTGCAAGGATCAGCGGCACTTCCTGATAGAAATCTGCCAGATCGGCATACCAGAAAGCGCGGAGAAACTTAGCCTCTGCAATCATCTGGCTCATTTTAGTGGCATCGAATTTGGCTTTTTGCTCCATGTTGTCAATGAACCGGTTAGCCCTTCCAATACCCCGATAATTGGTAGTCCATTTCCAGCTTATATAACCCGAGGTAGAGTTGAATGTCCCATCTCCAACTTCAGTTGGTCCTTCCCATGGATATTGATCGTATAAGTCATCCGACATCGCGTCAAACGAGATCCACATTTCGTCCAATGAACTGTAGACCCCTGTTAATGCAACTGAAGCTTCCTTCTCATTTTTAAAGAAAGCATCCGGGTTAATTGAGCTAAGCGGGGTGATGTTTAACAAGTCCTGTTTGCATCCTCCGGAAATTATGACCAGGATCAGCAATGGTATCGTTATATATTTAATGAATTTCATAATGATAATATTTGAGGTTATTATACAATATTGATTAGAAACGAACTGATAATCCCAGTGAAGCAATTCTCACCTGAGTATGTGCATCACTACGTGTATTGCCCGGAGACTTTTCAGGATCAAATCCTTTGTATTTCGTAATTGTAAATGCATTCTGAACGTTGGTAAATACACGTAATCCGGCTACCCCGATTTTTGACAACAGGGTTTGTGGCACTGTGTAGCCTAATTCAATGTTTTTCAACCTGAAATAAGAGGCGTTCTCAAGGTAATAGGAAGAAGTAATTCCGCCACGAACCCCATCAAGAAATACCCGTTGCTGAGTTGTACTTGGATTCTCAGGTGTCCAACGGTTCATTAACCATGCACCACCACTGGCACCGTTAAAGAAAGGAGAAACCAATTCGAGTGAGCTGTAAGCTGAAATACCTGCAACTCCCTGAAAGAATGTTTTAAAATCAAATCCTTTATATCCAAAGTTTAACTGCAAAGAATAGAGCAAATCTGGAACCTGCTTGCCCAGAACCTTGCGATCTTTGTCAAGGGTGATTTTACCGTCACCATTGAGATCCTTAAACCGGATATCCCCTGGTTTTGGATTTTCGGATTGTTTGGGTGCAGCAGTAATTTCAGCCTGGTTCTGGAAAATTCCCGTCGCCTCATAACCATAAAAGGAATAGTAGGATTCACCTTCCTTAAGAATCGTAGAACTGCCATAGATTGGACCTAAACCACCTAAGTTAGTCACTTCATTTTTAAAGTGCGACAGGTTTAAGTTGGCATCAAATGTGAAATCGTTACCTATTTTATCATTGTATCCAAGAGTTAATTCCCAACCTGTATTCTTCATGGATCCCAGGTTCTGGTAAGGGGTATTTAAAGCCCCAAGTGTTACCGGAATCGGAACGTTCATAAGAATATTGTCTGTTTGTTTCCAAAAATAGTTGGCTGTAATACTCAGTTTTTTGAATAAATTGGCATCAAGTCCAAAATTGGTTTGGGTTGTGGTTTCCCACGATACACTCTTGTTTGTTAACGTGGTTACGGCAACACCCGGAGTAAAGGTTCCGCCATAGATGTAATTGGCACCGGTGGCAAGAATATCGGAAGCAGCATAATAGGTGTTAATATTCTGATTACCTAACTGTCCCCACGACCCTCTGAGTTTTAAATTATTCACTATTGGGTTATCTTTCAGAAATGATTCTTCAGAAACTCTCCATCCTGCCGAAGCAGATGGAAAGGTCCCATACCGCTGGTTTTTTGCAAAACGGGATGAACCATCGTAACGTACGTTGGCTTCCAATAGGTATTTACCCTTAAAATCATAGTTAACACGGCCAAAATAGGAACGTAATCCGGTGGCATCAGCCCCGCCACTATTGGTCTGGGTTGACTGGTCACCAATATTTAATTGTGGCTGACTGCTCAAAAGGTATTTCCGGTATCCACTGGAATAATCAATCATCATTGTTTCTTCCGAATATCCACCAAACAGATTGAAATTATGAACATCCATAAGGGTTGCCTTGTAACGAATCAATGCATTGAAAGTTGTCGCCATGGTCTCGCTATTCCCTTCAGTGAGTTCTGAGTTCGTATAGGTTGGACGTTTATTGGTGTAATTGGCAAGACTTGTATATTGGGTGATATCAGGCCAGAAGTTCTTCGAAAGGGAATGAACCCAGTCAACACCGTAATTTGTTTCAAGGGTTAAGTTCTTGATAACCTGATAATCGGCATGAATATTGCCCGTGAAACCATTTTTTAAACTATTGTTAAATCCACCGCTTTTGTATAGGGCATAGTTTCTGTCAGGTCCATATGAGCCATCAGGCCAGGAAACTACATCTGTAGGCACATTTCGGTTAATAGCCCGGATTACACCGGTAGATCCGTATGAAGATTCTTCCATATCCGAACGGATACCTGCCATGTTGGTGCTCACATGGAGCTTTTTGTTTTTCAGAAAATAGGCATCAATGTTGGAACGGAAATTATATCTCTTGAAGCCTGTTCCTAATAAAACACCATCCTGGTCGAGGTAGCCCCCCGAAAATGAATAGGAGAGAACATCCGTGCTGCCGCTAAGTCTGGCAAAATGGCTCTTCATTGTTGCCGGTTTAAACCAAACATCCTGCCAATTGGTATTGGGATAAAGTGGGTCGCCACCTGCTTTGTATTTGGCGATCATATCCGCAGTATATTTGGATGGCTTTCCCGAATTTTTTGCAGCCTCCTCATAAAGAGTGGCATGCTCATACGAATTAAGCACTTCAGGCAGATAGGTGGCATTCTGAACAGCCATAAATCCGGTATATTCAACATGCATCTTTTCACCATGTCCACGCCTTGTTGTAATTAGGATTACTCCGTTTGCTGCCCGGTTACCGTAGATGGCTGCTGATGCTGCATCCTTTAAAACGGAGATGCTTTCAACATCCATTGGGTTAACATCGTTCATTGAACCAGCTATCCCATCAATTAATATCAGCGGATTATTGTTGTTCAGTGTTCCAACTCCACGAATTAAAATATTCCCGTAGTCCCTGCCCGGTTGTCCGGAATTCTGCATTACATAAACACCGGATACTTTGCCCTGAAGCGCGACACTGGTGTTTGTTAATGGCCTTGTTGCAAGATCCTTAATCGATACATTTTCAACAGCCCCGGTTAAGTTGACCTTTTTCTGTACCCCATAACCTACAGCTACAATTTCGTCCAGTCCGATCGTCTCATCATCCATGACCACCATAAAACTATTTTTGGTGCCAATTGAAATCTCCTGAGTTTTCATCCCCACAAAGGAGATTGAAAGAGTTTTCGAATCCTCAGGTACAGACATTGAAAAAGAGCCATCATTATTTGATGTTACCCCAACTGTCGTCCCTTTGACAATAATTGTTGCACCGGGAACAGCCATACCCGATCTGTCGGTAATTCTTCCGATAATCGCCTTCCCTTGTTGTTGAACAGCGGAGCGTGACATGAGCATAATACTGCTCCCTTCCATTGCATAGATAATATTTGTTTTGTCAAATATTTCGGATAATACTCCTGCAACGGATTGGTTTTCGAGATCAACAGTAACTTCTCTGGTTAAGTCAATATCATTTTTATTATACACAAACAGATAATCTGTTTGTTTTTCAATAGAATCAATGACCTTTTCTACAGTTGCGTTTTTCAAATTAATCGAAACTTTGGCAACCTGTGAATTGGCAGTGTTTGCAAAGACGCCTGTAACAAACACAAAAAGCAGAAAACATGTAATTCTCATTTTTTGAATCAGTAGTTTAGTTGAGACATTCAATTCCTCTAACAAATAAAATTTCATACATTTGTTGTTTAATGGTTATTACTTGATTTTTTAATTGGGATGACGGGTTTTAACCGTTGGCCGGGAAATGTTGACGCATTTTCCGGCTTTTTTTAAATAATAGTTTCTCAATACATAGGCAAATTTGGTTTTTTAGTGGATATTAGTTAGTCAATGGTTATAATATTTAATTTGTCATCAATTTTAAACCTGAACTGGTTGCTCAACTGAAGTACTTTCAGAATATGATCTACGCCATCCTTGGTGCGAAATTTCCCTGTGCAGGTATAAGAAAGAAGGGATTTGTTTTTTACCATAATCTTAAGGTCAAAGTATAGCTCAAGTTTTCGGACCATTTCAGGAAAAGATTCGTTATCGAAGCTAATCATCCCATCTCTCCAGAGAAAGTGATTTAAGTTATTGATTATTCCCCTTTTTAAGTGGTTATTATCGAGAAATATCCGCTCATTTGGATTGATCATTTCCCCCTTTTCTCCACCTGGATTCAGCAGTTCAACAGATCCTTCAAATAAAGCAGTCTCAAAATAGGGCTTCCCTGAGTAGGCTAACACATTAAATTTAGTACCCCAGACTTTAAGGTCGTAATTCGGGGTCTTCACTGTAAATGGCTGTTTCTTATTGCTTGTTACCTCGAAATATCCTTCTCCATCAAGGGTCACAATACGACTTTGTGCATCAAAATGGTTCGGAAAGATTAAGGTTGTCTTGGCATTGAGCCATACTTTTGTTCCATCTGTAAGTATGAGTTCAGCTCGCTGACCAGCCGGAACGCGAATGGTTTGCATCGAAACCGGCTCAGGTTTTTTATTAGACTGGATGTAATATAGTGTTCCCAATATGGCTAATACAAAAATTGCTGCAATCTTAGCAATATCTAAGAGGAACTTCCCTATTCTAAAATTTATGCCAGATTTAACAGGTAATGATTGATGGTTCGCTTTATCTTCAGATTGCCAAAGGGTGATATCATATAATTTACGCATAGCGAGAAACTCACGCATATGTTCAGAATCAGAATCCAACCATTGAGTAATGTGGATAATCTCCTCCTCTGTTGCGTCGCCTGTTATATAGCGTATAAGTGAACCATTATTCATTCGATGACCATGGGTTTTGTTGTTAGCTCGGATTTGAATCTCCTGGGACTCAACTATAACGATTCAGAAGGTTAAATCACTAGTGAAAGATTTAACATTTTTTAAATTTTCACTAGATTTGAGAGTCTGTCGATGGCAGTAATCTGCCTAAGCTTTGCAGAACACAGCTTTGTAGTATGAAATTATAACCTGTCAATAAGCTGTTCTATTGGAGAAGCAGATAGACTAAACAAGGAAGATAATCTTTTAAATTAATTCTTAAGGCTTTAGTAGTAAGTGATATATGGTAGTCGACCCCTTTTACTGTGATGTTGAAGATTTCTGCAATCTCTTTATTGCTTTTGTGTTCAAAACGGCTCATCATAAAAATATGTCTGCTTTTTTCAGGAAGAGTATCCAGGGTTTTCTGAATAATTTGTTGGATTTCAGTAGAAAAAATTTCATTGGGATCGCACGATTGAAGTACAGAGGTCCTAATTTCAAGTTCACGGTTGTGAATTTCGTGGAGAGATTGATAAGCCTTGCGCACGATGATTTCATGTTTTAAATGATCGAGCGCACTGTTTTTTAAAATAGTGAAGAGAAAAGAACTTACATGTTCAATTGGTTGAGTTTTGATCCTTTCCCAAAGTTTGATCAGCGATTCCGAAACGATATCTTCCGCAACCAATTCATCATGAACATACGATTTTACAAAAAGATAGGACTTTCTGTAAAAGGTAGTATAAATATTGTTAAACGTATCGGTTGAATCGATATACATTTTTTGGGTTTAGTTCACAAAGCTAGGAAAATATCTTCCATTTATCCGAATAAACAAATATAATCTGAAGATCGGATAGCAGCAAACTTATTTTATTGTTCTGTTTTTCCAATCTTGGGATAATTATGTTTTGCAGAAAACTGCTGCTTTAGATAATTATATAATTCTATGGATAAAATGGCAGTCAGGTTTTCAACTGAAGCTAATGACTTTGGTCGTAGTTATTGATCTTCCTTATAATTTGCTCTTCAGCACTATCATAGATTTCACGGATATAATCATCATTAAAATTCATCGTCCGCTCTTCGAAATTCATATCCTGAATTCGGTCGAAAAGCCTCTCTTTTGCTACTTTCAGATCCTTGCCATAGATATGGAACGAATCGGCATGCCAGTTTAAGCGACCAAGTGATACTGTTTTGCCCGTTTTTTCTGCAACTCCTGCTGCAATTACCTCTTTATTAAACTGAATAAATCCAAACATATTCATAAAGTTGGCACCCCAGGCATCGTTACTTCGGAAGCGCACATTGCAATTGAGCCAGTAAACACCCTCTTCATCCTCAAGAATCCGGTACCACAACGACTGAAGGCAAGGTGGGTCATAACAATCAAGATCGATACTTGGCATCCAGGTGATCATTTGTGCCTGACGTGTGAATGGTTGATTTGACAACTTCTCGATTACCGACTGAATCTGGTCTACTTTGAACGGTCCTGCCTCAATTGATTTACCATCAATCAGCTCTTTCCAGGCTCCATAATTCTGCAGTCGGCCGTGATAGGTGTATTCCCAACGCTTATCATTTTCAATATTCATGTTTTTAGTCCAGTGGTCTTTGATCCCCTTTAATTCCATCACATATTCCTTTAGCTCTTCAATACCACCTGGGAAAGCCATATGAATCATGGGGTCGGTTTCCGGCTCTTCAATCGTGATATTCATTGTGCAATCCATACTCTGAGGATCCTCCGGTTTGTCGTATTGGGTTTTAAACCTGGTTCCTTTTTCGTAAACGGCGATTATAGCAGCTTCATATGCTTCTGCCAATGTTTTTTCTGTGATGGAGATAACCGGAATATTTTTCATGCTATTAAGGTTCTTTTAGAGTTATTTATAAGGAGATCGTCAGTAGGATGTGACATACAAAGCTAGAAAAAAGCAGCTGTCTTTTGATGCAGTGAACTAATTATAAGATAATTTAAAATGATTATTAGTAAGATTATCGGGTAGTTCAGGGTACATAATTTGGAATCCGGACTTTAAAGTGAAATCCCACCACTTTGGAAAATGGGAGGATCTTCCAAAGAACTTCATTGTGTTATAAATGAATGATTTATTGTATATCGGTAATCAGAATTATCGGAAAGTTAACCTCCCACAAAAAGGGGAACCATGGAGGATTTATTTTAAGGAATAAACTGATTCCATAGCTCTGCCGCTAATTGAGGTTTGGGGACGAAAAAGAATTTTTCGGGATCTTCTTCAAACTGTGTATAAATTGATTTTCCGGGTTCAATGCCCAATTCAGAATAGCTTTCAGGAGTCTTAATAATTAATTCGGAATCGAGATAATTCGGGTTTCTCTCCCAACCCATTTCCCCATCTTTCAGTATCACAGGAAACCACGCCAGACCATTATGTCGCCTGATCTCCTCATATTCAAAACCATATTCACGATCGCACCATGCGCCAAAAGTCAGGGGTTGTGCCTGATCGGCACTGATAGTGGCATGTGCCCATGAGGGGGGAACAATCACCACTTCACCAGGCGAGGCTTCGACAGCAAAGCATCGTCCCGGTTGATCGTTGGTGGTTTCCTGCATATAGATGATCGCTTTTCCTGACCATATCTCATAAACTTCGGGGGTAGACCACCCTGAATAGGTTGAAACTTTATGGATATGTCCCTGGCTTCGGACCGGTTCGCTCCCCAAACGACCCGCAGCATAGGTCACCGCACCATACAGTAAGTGATGTTGCATTAGCAGTGCGAGATGCTCTGTTTTGCCGATATCCATGGCAATGGAATATACCGGATCGGGCCCTTCACAATCCGGATTACGCAAACTTTGGCGAATCGAATTAAGCGTGCGGTTCTCAACGTTGGGTCCGAAGACTCCCGGGCCATATTCAAAACCCATCGGGTCGGTGGTTGGACAGATGTCAAAGCCGGGGTAGAAAGTCATAATATATTTGTTATAAAATAACAAGACTGCAACGTAGTTGCAATATCTTTGTAGCAAGAGACATTGGGGGAAACCTGAAGCAGCGTAGCTGCGACATTTTTAATCATACCATTCAAATAAATATCTTTCATCAAAATCAATTTCATTCTTTTGAAGAATTGACAAATATTCTTCTCTGAATGTTCTCTTTTTATGATGCTCTGGTTGGTTCAGAATATATTTTGCGACATTGTCGATCTGTGATTTTGAATATGTGAAGGATCCAAAACCATCTTGCCACGCAAACTTCCCTAACACTAACTTTTTATCATTGATAAATTTTGAGGAACTTGCTTTGATATCACGCGTAATGTCTGATACTGAAATAGTAGGGTGCAATCCAATCAAAATATGAGAATGATCCGGATTACAAAATAACACCAAGGGTTTACATTTTTTATTTGAGATTATTCCGCAGATGTACTTTTCGATTTCGATTCGATGAATTTCACTAATCAAATTTGCCCTGCCTAAAACTGCAAATACAATTTGAACATACATTTGAGAATAAGTATTTGCCATATCTTGAATAGTTATGTCGCAGCTACGCTGTTTTCTTTTATACTCATCTTTTTCTACAAAGATATTACGGCTACGCCGTTTCATAGTCTATCAAATATACTATCATCTGTCTATTTTGATAAATTTGACTATGTGGACAAATTAATTGTCAAACAAGTCAAATTTGTCTACAAGTTACAAAATATTTATGTTTTTGCCAACAGCTTCATTAATTAGTTTTTAACAACACAAACAATCAAACCCTCACATACCCCTTCAATGTCCCGCACTTCTGTCCTTCTCCAGATCCGAAAGGCCGGATAGTATATTCTCCCACCTTTGCAGGTACAATAAACACTTCGGCATAGTGGACCACAAATGGTTCAAAGGCATTTGCCGGACTTTCGACGATTATTTCATCACCTTCAACCAGACAAATCACATGAACGCCACCATTGGTTTTATGTTCCACCTTTTTTGTGAACCAATGACGACGGGTTTCGATAAATTCGCGTTCGTGCAGTCCTGTACTCTCCTCGATCCAGCCGTCCCCTTGGGCAACGACATGAACATTATTTACAAGGTTTTCTCTGGTCCATTGGGTGGTGCGGTCCCATTGGATCACTTTTTTGCCATGTTCGATATTGATTGGGCGTGGTTTTCCATCCATTCCCAAACGCCCCCAGTCCCATAATTTGAATGTAAAGATGTATGGTGTTGCGCTGATTTCGAGTACCATGCTGCTTTTCCCGGAACAATGAATCGTTCCGGCCGGAATTAACACATGATCATGTTTTTTCATGGGCCAGGTCTGTACATGTTTTTCTGCATCGAACGATTTTCCGCCCGACTGGGCCTCTTCAAGTTCAGCCATCATCGCTTCCGGATCGACGCCCTCCTTAAAACCCAGGTAGACAATTGCATCATCGCCGGTTTCCATCATGTAATAACTCTCGTCCTGGGTGTAATGCATCCCAAATTTTTCCTGGATATATTCGGTAAGGGGGTGAACCTGAAGGCTTAGATGTCCTCCATCCATAGTGTCCAGAAAATCAAACCGGATCGGAAATTCATCTCCAAAGCGTCCATGAACAGGGGCCCCCAATAATTCTTCAGGATGTCTGAATACCAGGTTTATAGAAGGTATTTCAATAATATCATCTCCAAATTTAAGCAAAAGGCTGTTCTCCTCAGGAACACAGTTAAAGCACCAGGCATAGTTCGGTGCCGATCGATCGAGATTACAAACCTCCTTCATCCACTGACCTCCCCAGGGCCCTGGATCAAAAAATGGGACCACGCTAAAGGGGCGATTTATGGCAAGCTCCATACCTTCAAGCATAGCTCTCCCTTCGACAAGTTTTGGTTCGCCTATTTTATTGGTGTCAAGAATAAAATCCATTTTGTCGAATAAGGTTTTCTTCAACCGGTCGCAGACACGCCAGTCAACGAAGAAGCCTTGTTTGTAAAGTAACATCCAATCAGCGGTATCCCTGTTTTTCACCCCAAGGTTATCAACCAAATGTTTTCGCATCCGCAGCTGTATTTCCCAGCGGGCCATATCGGCATAAACCAGTAAATCGGATTTAGGGCAGATTAAGGAGGCCCCATAGCCGTAAATCAAAATAGCACCTTCCGTTATTGCCTCCAGTTCAGCCTGAATGCCCTTCACCTTCTCCGGATCGAAGTAGGCATGCATTGTCAACCGTGTTAGAAACCCGAATATCCGGTCGTCGGTCACATCCTGAAATACAAGTTTTTTGATCTCTTCCTCAGTATGCATAAAATCTGCAGCATTAATAAACCTGTCCGGCCTGATTCCACTTGTAAGATTGGCAATCAGTTCCTCATGAATGACTCCCTGATAGGTTTCAAAAACGACGAGTTTCTTTTTTCCTGGAATAGTATCAACCGAATTGTTTAACCGGTCGCAAATTGCTTCCCAGCCCTTTGATACTTTAAATTGATTATTCGTTACCTCCACCACAGGAAGGTTATTGAATTTTGAAGGGGCTTTTAAATAATTTATTGTCATTTTAAGAATATAAATTTGGACATTAATGTCCAATGATTTTTTTGCAGATAATCAACTATTTTGAAAACTGATGTTCCAGTTCCTCGAGTGTTTTTCCCTTTGTCTCGGGAACATACCGCCAAACATACAACAGATTTGCCAGACAGATCACCGCAAAAATTAAAAATGTAATCCCTCCGCTTAATCGCTCCAGCATAATTGGAAAGGTTATGGAGACAATTGTACAGGCAATCCAGAGCGAAATGATGGCAACAGACATCCCTTTACTTCGAAGCCTGTTTGGGAATAGTTCTGCAATAACTACCCAAACAGCGGCACCCAGTGAAGCGCTAAAGCATGCAATATACCCCAGAATAAATACCAGAACCATAATACCCGAAGTTTGATGCATGAAAAAAAGCACCGACAATCCCAATAACATCGTCATCATTCCTCCGGAACCCAGTATCAACATCCACTTTCTGCCAAATCGGTCGATAATTGCCATTGCAACCAGGGTGAATATGACATTGGTAAATCCTATAGCCAGCGTTTGAAGCAATGCACTTCCGTTGGAGTTACCCACTGAGGCAAAAATTTTAGGAGCATAATACATGATTGTATTGATTCCGGTAATCTGTGAAAAAACGGCAAGGATCATTCCCATAAACAGGAGTGGCCTGACCTTGGGCGCCAGCAAGTCACTGAATTCCGATTCCTCGTGGATTTTAAGTGTGTCCTCAATTTCAGCTAATTCTGCCTTAGCAACCTCTTTTCCTGCGGTTTTAATTAATACGGCCAGGGCTTCATCGTTTCGCTCTCTGGCAACGAGCCAGCGAGGACTCTCTGGAACCAGAAAGAGGCTGAAGAACAGCAAAACTGCAGGAGCTGCCATCACCAGTAACATCCAACGCCAATTATTCGGGCCGGAGTCAACAAGCAGATAATTACTAAAAAATGCAACCAGTATTCCAATTACTATGGCAAGCTGATTCAACGATACCAACGAACCGCGGTATTTCGCAGGTGCCAGCTCTGCGATGTACATCGGAGAGAGTATCGAGGCAACCCCCACTGCCACACCACCCAATACCCTTGCTACAAGGAAATAAAAAAGTTCATGAGCAGCGGCACTTCCAATTGCGGATATGAAAAATAACAGTGCGGCCAACATTAATACTTTTTTCCGGCCATAGTGATCACCTGCCTTACCTGCAAGAAAAACCCCGGCAATACAACCCAGGAGCAAACTGCTAACTGTCCAGCCCAATCCGGCTTCGGAAAGTCCAAAATAGGGCTGGATAAAATTGATCGTTCCCGAAATTACCGCAGTATCAAACCCAAAAAGAAGGCCGCCGAGTGCAGCCACTACCGATATTAAAATAACGTATCCCTTCATTTTTTTTGATTGTAATATATTAAAATTTAATTTAGTATGTTTTTTTGTGGCACTAAAACCGGTTTTCCGTCAATTTCAACCAACCGTGCTGAAAAGCCGTTGATCGCTATCTCCTCGTAATTGTGACCCGAATCGGATGGCCAACAGGCCCCCACAACGAGGTTGTCATCTCCGGTGTTGGCCAGGCGGTGGGCGATTTCACTGCCGATATAGTGAAGGCTTCCCGGATAGACCTCTTCACCCCAGGTATTCCGGTCACGATCCATCAGTATCAGCACCCCTTTACCCTGAATACCCCAGTAAAATTCTGACCGGTCTGCCAATTCATGAAAATGCCCTTTGGTCATAAAATATTCATTCCCAACTTTACCGGGCATAATTGTTGAAGTGCCAAAGAATAATCCGCCAGGTGTCCACTCCCTGACTGGTAACCAGGAGTGAACCGTATAAACCGGAGTTGCTGAAGGGATTAAGGTAGCCCCATTCTTATCCAGAAAGATATCGGCAAGCTCACCCAACGTACGATTCAGAAAGACTACGGGCGAACCTTTCAATTCGAAATTGTCCGGATCAATTTCGACAGGTGATTTCACTATTTCTAAAGGGTTCATTGTTTAAATGGATTTAAGTGGTAAAAAGAGTAAGCTGAAGTGTGACCAATCTTCAAAAATCTTCGGCTTATAACTGGTGTTCCGTTTTCAGGTGTAAATTCAGCAACCAGTACATAACCTCCGGCTTCGGTTGGCAGGACCATTGCAACAGGTATGTCTGTGCGCACAAATGAATCCAGTTTTACCACATGAGACTGCTCATTTGATATTTCCCCTGCCGAATTAAAAAATCGGATCTTAGCTGTGCCATTTATGGTATTGGATTGAGTATTAATTCCAGTGATTTCACGATTTGGTTTTTTGGCACATCCCATCAACACAATTAAAATCACCCAAATGAAAAGCGGGTGTTCTGCAATTATTCTTCTCATGATATTAATTATTAAATAATTATCCGATATTTAAAAAGAATTTCTTACGATTAGCTGAAACGGGTTATCAATCTTTTCTTTTTTTCCATTCAGGATCATCAGTGCCATACTTCTCCCCATTTTTGCAAAATCGGTGGTTATGGTCGTAATGCCGGATGCGACAATCCGCTTCAGAGGTGCTTCATTATAGGAGATAATTCCCAAATCCTTCCCAAGAATATATTGCTTTTCAACGCAGTGAAGTACTAAAAATTCAAGGTCCCGGTCGTCTGCTACAATAAATCCGTCACCTGCTTTGATATCAAATAACTGAATATTGCCAACCACATCAGATTGAATCATTCGTTGCCTGCAAAATCCAAGGAATCCGTTTGCAATATCCTTAAAATGAGATTTCTGATCCCTTATCACCAGAACCATTCGCGTGTATTTACGCACAATATCTTCATTTTCAGTTAGTATACGATATATATCCTTTTCGAAGTCCTGACAAACATAAGGGTATGTTTTTTTAAATTGTTTTCTTCCCTGATCGAGAATATAGACTTTATTGGAGGGGAGTTTTCCGATGATTGGAATTGCATCGGGATGATCAACCGGCATAATCACATATTCGGAATAGTCACCATTTGCCCCTTCGATAATCGTCTGAAACATCTTAAGATTATTATGATGAAAAAAGATCTGCTCGCTGCCAACTTTTTTCAAAGTCTCTTTAAACGAGTCGTACAACTCTTCCTTGTAGGACGTCAGGCGGTCGAAAACAAGCAACACTTTGTGCATGTAATCTGTGTTTTCACTCTGAATAAAGTACCCCTTCCCAACCTGCGAAGTGATATTTCCCTTTGATTTCAATTCATTATAAGCAGTAAGTACGGTATCCTGCGACAATCCGTATTGCTTACAAAGCGTATTTAATGAAGGGATTTTATCCCCTTTTTTTAGCTCGCCGGTTTTAATCTTCTGCTGAATTGCATCAACGATCTGCCGGTACTTTGGCACCGATGGATTCTCCCCGAACTGAATGTCGATGATTTTGTTCATTTTGAGAGGAGCCGGAGATCAATCACTTTGCGCGGAACCCAAACCTGCATCTCCCCTTCACCACGATTAGCCCATGAAAAATAGGGAATTGCAGTGATCTCCTTTATGGTTGTTGAAACAGATTCCCCCTCACCGGATATATCTATTACGGGAACTTTTGAACTGATAGTAACGATGCCACCCAACAATGAAGGATTAAATGAGGCTGAAAATTGGGCCTGATCGGGAAAAATAATATTCATTGCCTTCCCTCTGTTATCGGCATGTTCAAGACAATAAACGAGCGGACCCCTTTGGAGTGCCACAAGTCCCTTGTTTGCCTGAATATTTTCATTTGAAATCACCCGTTCAACATTCATCGGAAGTTGGATCGAAATTTCATCCCCTTTTTTCCATTCCCGGTCGATAACTGCATAGCCTCTATGGAGTGTGAAATCGATCTTCTGACCGTTTAACGTAATTAAAACGGATGATAAATCAGGGGTTAAATAGGTGTATGCATCGCCAGGAACCGGTTTGTTCACTGCCCATCCGGGGATGCGGATGAAAAGTTTTTTCTTTATTCTTGAATCCGGTGAAATATTGATAGTTGTAGTTCCATCCCAGGGATAATTTCCTTTCTGCGCGACTGAAATTTTGGTTCGTCCGCACTGAACCACCGTATTACTTCCGATAAATAAATTCACATAAATACCCTCCTCAGAGGTGGCGTAAATGTAATTCCCGATCGAGGCAACCAATCGGGCAATATTTGACGGGCAACAGGCGCAACCAAACCACTCACTTCGTGAATAACCATTGGTTGAGGATAGGGGATTTCCATAGAAAAATTTATCTCCGCTTAAAGATAATCCGGACAAGGCACCATTGTATAAACTTCGCTCCAGAACATCGATATATTTGCTTTCACCGGTCATCAGGTTCATCCGTTGATTCCATAGGATCATTCCAACCGAGGCACAGGTTTCACAATAGGCATGCTCATTGGGGAGATCATAATCTTTCGAAAACCCCTCATTCTCACCTGATGATCCGATGCCACCGGTGAGATACATATTTTTTCCAACCAGATTATCCCAGATGCTCAGCAGGGCCGGTAAATATTTGGTTTCATTTTTTGCTGCCGAAACATCAGAAACACCTGTATATAAATACATCGCACGTACAGCATGCCCTTCAACCTTCTTTTGATCTTCGAATGGAAGATCATTCTGATCGTATTTTGAATCCCGTTCTGCTCCATGGTAATATCCGTGACCCCGCTGGTCGATATACCAGATTGCCAGATCCAGATATTGCTTTTCATTGGTGGCATGGTAGAGTTTAACCAGTGCCAGTTCTATCTCTTCATGACCTGAAATCCAGTGATTTTCGGATAATCTGAAGGTCGAATCAATATGTTTGACCATTCGGATCCCAACATCCATGAGTTTTCTTTTGCCGGTAGTATTAAAATAGGCGATTCCGGCTTCGATTAAATGACCGGCGCAGTAGTCTTCGTGTTTATCCATGTCGGTCCACCTGTTCTTCAGACCGGTTAAGGTATAGAACGTATTGATATATCCATCGGGCTGCTGCGCTGCTGCAATCTTATCGATCCATTCATCTGCCTTTTTTTCAATTGCGGCATCGGGATGATTTTTCAGGGAATAGGCTATCGCCTCCAGCGCTTTATAAACATCTGAATCATCGAAGAATATCCCTTCATGCTCCCCGCTTTTCGCAGCTGCCTTTTCAAAATTTCTGATTCGCCCGGTTTTTGTTTCAGTATAGGTGATGCATGCGCCTAAGGTAACTGTAGCTACCGTATTTATTTTAGGGGTCCAAAAGTTATCGGAGATAGTAACTTTTGCAAAATTTACCGGTACGATTTCAGCAATCACCTCCTGAGAAATCAGAAAAAATACAAGGGATAAATAACCAATACAACCAATTCTCAACCAGCTGGTTTTCATGTGTTTTATATGTTGAAAGTGAAAAATATATTTATTTATTATTCTCTGCCCATTCCTTTAACATCTTAACCGCTTTTGCAAGTGTTCCGGCAGAACCCTTAAATTGGGCTGAACCATTTGGCTTTCCATCGACATAATACCATTCGTAAAAACCCTTGTTCTTTATAACCAGATCAATCATCGGACGAATTTCGGCATAGGCTTCTTTCTCAAATCCATTGGCAATGAGCTGCTGAATCATCCGCGCACCAAACCAGGTCCAGTCGCCACCATTCTGATAAATAAAGGGTTTCCCCATTCCCCCATGGAAAAATCCATCCGGATAGACCGGATACAAAGTCAGGCCAATCGTCGGGGCTCCCGATAACCGGACATTTTCAAGCATCTGCTTGTTTGATGCCTCAATTTCGGCTTTGGTTAAAAGCCCTGCCTCAATGGCAATGGCCGTCCCTCCATGGTAGTAAATTTTCGATTCATCAAAACCTGCAGGGATGGGTGATTTGTCCAGATAGATATGCGGTATGAATTTTTGTTTTGAAACGTCCCAAAGATGTGTACGTACGTTGGTTGCAATTGTTGTACGTATGGTTTTCCATTTGCCGGCCTGCGAAGGGTCTTTTGTCATCTGTGCCAGATAATCAAGGGCGATGATAAACATGGCATTGTCATAAACGTCTATTGCAGGGGTGGTTGTTGAATCGATGTCAACCACATTATCGGTATTTGGCTGCACATCGCCCCAGTCGGCAGTCATCGCGCCCCAAATCAGGCCGTATTTTTCGTTGTATCGCTCCTTCAGCAAATAGTCAACCATCATTCCCATGCGCTGCAGAACAGTTTTGCCCGCGATTTTTTCTGAGAGTATGGTGGTGTCACCCGTTAACCGGATATACTTTCCAACAATTTGAATCAGCGACGTCTCCTGGTCAGTTTCAACGGTATTTTTAAAGCCTACATGAGCCGTATCTGCAGCTGAACGGTATTGATTCGGATCTCCCCAGTTAAAATCCTTATTCAGAACATATCCATCAATCATTTCGTTATTGGGTTGCTGAAGGGCGAAGAATACCAAAATTGCTCCCCTGATATCTTTGGGATTTACCGTTTCAAGGGCAATTTCCACGAATGTGTTCATGTCACGGGCCCAAACCTGCGAATAACCGCTTCCGGCATTAAACCCTTTTTTCAGAATATTCCGGGCCATGGTATCCACAGTAACCAGGGAAGAATCGCTTAGGATTTGGTTCGCCAATGTTTTTTTCGGATCCGGATTTTGGGAACAACTAAATCCTAAACAGATCAGAAGGATGACTGAAATACAATTTTTCATGTGGGCTTTGGGGTTTTAAACTGAAAATCAATTGGTTTTAAATTGGACAACCTCTGGGTAGTACTATGCAATAATAGTGAATATTTAAATACAATATATCAAGGAATTAATATATAATTTAAATGAATTAAAAAATATATATTCCCATTATTGAACGCATCCCGGGAGCAAAAAAATGCCACCAAAACACGAAGTCACCAAATTACACCAAAATATCTTTGTGATGTCTTGGTCCGTCGGCAGACGGATTGGTGTTTTAGTGCTTTGGTGGCAAAAAATAGTTTTTTTAAATGTTATTGTATTGGAACACAAATAAATGCAAATAAATATGTATCCTAGTCCAAAATGTTTTAAAAAGGATGTAGTTAATTACAGACTCCAACCATTCCTGTATTCATAGTGGAGGAATTTGTCGGCTTCAGGCAGATTTGGGAAGCTGAATTTATCCGGATCCCAATTTAATACCTGCGAGCTCATTTTTTCCTTAAGTTCTTTGCGGAGTGCAATATTTCCCATCAGGACAGTTTCAGTCAGTGGTCCTGCCCAGTCGAAGTTGGACCCTGCAGGAGCCCCTCCCTTACATGCGTTGATCCACTCTTCTTCGTGGCCCGGAGAGGCAGGAAGGTATGGAGCCGGTACTTTGTAAGAATCACGCAATGAACGGGGCAGTATTTTGTCATCAAGAATTTTTCCTTTATCTCCAATATAAAGGGTTCCGCCAGAGCCCATTTGCATCCCTTCGTCCAGTTCCGGAATCCGCATTGGCCGTAATCCACCATCATACCAGGTGAGTGAAACGGGCGCCATATTTTCGCGGGCAGGGAACTCATATTTAATCATTGAACCGGATGGATAAGACTCCTGATTCACCAGCGTTGAGACCGCCTGAATACTTGTCGGATATTTTAGTTTCAGTGCACGAAATACAGGATCAAGAGAATGGCAACCGATATCCCCCAGAGAACCGGTTCCGAAGTCCCACCAACCCCGCCAGTTGAATGGATGATAAGCCGGATTGTACGGCCGCATTGGTGCTGGTCCGATAAAAAGATCCCAGTCAACTTCTGCAGGAACAGCAGGGGTATCCGTTGGACGGGCAACTCCCTGGGGCCAGTAAGTATCAATAAATCCACGGTTTGGACGGTCTGTCCAAACGTGTACCTCGTGTATCTGACCAATTACGCCATCCCAGATCATCTCCCTGAGGCGGCGGGTCGGTTCGCCCGCCTGTCCCTGATTCCCCATCTGTGTCGCGACCTTATAATCCCTTGCTGCCTGCGTAAGAACTCTGGCTTCATGAACTGTATGGGTAAGTGGCTTCTGCGTAAAGGTATGTTTTCCCCGTTTTATCGCCTCAAGGCTGATTACTGCGTGGGTGTGGTCTGGTGTTGCGATAATCACAGCATCAATATCCTTCTGATTATCGAGCATCAGCCGAAAGTCTTTGTACTGTTTAGCTTTCGGATAGGTGGCAAATACTTTTTGGGTTGATTCCCGCCAGTCAATATCGCAGAGGGCTACAATATTTTCGGTTTTGGCAACCCGTTCAATATTACCTTTTCCCATTCCGGCAATCCCTATGCCGGCGACATTTAGCTTGTCGCTTGGGGCAATGTGACCCAAGCCGGATACGGTGTGAGCGGGAACAATCATCAATCCGGCGGAGGCCAAAGTGGAATTACCTATGAATCCTCTTCGGCTCATCGGTGTAGAAGCGCTGTTTTTCATAAATAAAATATTTAAGGTGAGAAGTTTCGAGGGTAATCGGTATGACAAATATAAAAAAATGATTGATCACTAACAACCTTCTTCTAAAAGGACTAAATACTTATTGGAATTCATCCCCGTAAAATTAAAAATATTATTTATATTTACGGGAATAGAAATCTGGCAATGTATATCAAAAGAATTTTAGAGGACAAAATATTATCCGTATTAAGCTATTTTCCTGCAGTTGCTGTACTTGGACCGCGGCAAGTAGGAAAAACTACTTTGGTCAAAGAAATAAGTAAGCGCATAGTTGGTGAAACTATATATCTTGATCTTGAAAACCCTGCCGATTTAGGTGCATTGACCCATCCGGTTGAATTTCTTAAATCAGTTTCTCATAAAACCGTTATTATTGATGAAATACAGCGGAGGCCTGATTTTTTCCCTGTGTTGCGCAGTGTCATAGACCAAAATAGGGTTAATGGAAGGTTTATATTGCTTGGATCAGCAAGTCCTGAATTACTTTTTCAAAGTAACGAGACACTTGCCGGTCGGATCGTTTCCTATGAATTAACTCCTTTCGCACATTTGGAAATTCAACAATTAGCTAACTTTAGGGAGCATTGGCTCAAAGGAGGGTTTCCGGAGCCATTCAATCTTGATGAATATACAATTCGTAAAATCTGGTATAAGTCATTTTTATCTGCCTACTTTGAGCGTGACCTTCGGTTATTGGGTTTAGGTACTTCCCCAACAAACCTTCAACGCCTATTTCAGATGATCGCATCGCAACAAGGGAGTTTGCTTAATGTTAGCAGTTTAGCCAATTCATTGGGTGTTTCAATGCCTGTAGCATCAAATGCAATCTCTTTTTTTGAACGATCATTTATTGTTAGGCTTTTACAACCCTGGCATTCCAGTATTGGGAAACGGCTTGTAAAAAAACCGAAAATTTATATCAGGGATTCAGGAATTGTCAATTATCTGTTGAATCTTTTTAATTATGAGACTTTACTTCGCCATCCTATGTTGGGTAGTCTTTGGGAAGGATACGTTGTCGAAGATTTGATAAATACACTTGGTGATGAATATCAATATTTTTTTTACCGTACAGCAGATGGCGCTGAATGTGATCTTGTTATTTATTTACGCAACAATTGTTTAGCTGCTATTGATGCAAAATTTACTCCGCAACCTCATCGAACAAAATCCATGAGTATTACAATACAGGATTTAAGGCCAATTAGTGCATTTTATGCAGTTCCTGATTGCCAAACTTCTTATTCATTAGCTGATAATCAATTTGTTGCTACTCCATGGCAAATTGCAGATATTATAAAGTCAATGTAATGATTTTATCCTGTACTTTACTCTTCCTTCGATTAGGATTTTGTTAAATTTTTATAGCTATGTATTCCAGTAGCTTAATCCCCTAACGCCTTCATTTTAAATATCGCCTGCGTTGCCGGAACATGTTCCCTGACCATGATTTCCGCCATCGTTTTCACGATTTCAGGATGTTGGGCTGAAACATCGTTCAGTTCCTGCAAATCGCTCTCCAGGTTAAATAGTTGGATATGGAGGTTTCCCTTTTTAATATCCTGTCGGATCCCTTTCCATTTTCCAAGCCGGATAGCCTGTTGACCGTCTGTTTCGGGAAATTCCCAGTAGAGGTATGGGTGAGCTTTTTGTTTCTTTCCCAGTAGTTCGGGAAGGAAGCTGATTCCATCGGTATATTCCGGATTTTTCATTCCCGCTATGTCGCATATAGTTGGCAGCACATCCCAGAATGCCGAGATATGGGTGCTAATTAACCCATTTCCAATTTTGGCCGGCCAGCTTGCGATCATGGGTGCACGAATCCCCCCTTCGTGGGTAAACCCTTTTCCCCAGCCGAATTCGTTTTTGAAGGGACCGGCACTTTTAAACCAGGGTGAGTCAGAACCTCCGCTGTATGCAGGACCATTGTCTGAGGTGAAAATTATCAGGGTGTTTTCGTAAAGTCCAAGTTCTTTAAGTTGCCTGACCAATAAACCAACCTGTTCATCGAGATAGGAGATCATGGCAGCATACCCTGCATGCGGGTAACGGTGAGGGAAATATCCTTTGTCTCCAGGATAGGGTTTTTCATCACCGAATTTTTGAATATAATAGTCAACCCACCGCTGAGGCGCCTGAATTGGTACGTGGGGAATTGTTGTGGCCCAGTACATAAAAAAGGGATGATTCCGGTTTTGGTTTACAAATCCGGTAAGTTCTCTGAACATCGGATCGCAGGCATATTCATTTAAGGTAAATCTGGAATAGCTTTTAAGATCATAGGGATCGGCATCTTTTTCGAGCCGGGTGTCGGGAGCAATAGTGTCATTATTGAGGTAAACCCTGTGATCGTTTTTGTACAAATGAACCGGGTAATAGGTATGGGCCTGTCGTTGGCAGTTGTAGCCGAAAAAGAAATCGAAACCTTTATTCATTGGCGTGCTGTTTGTTTGCGGTGCTCCTAAACCCCATTTGCCGACAATGCCATTTATGTAACCCTTCGTTTTGAGCAGTTGAGGAAATGTAATTTCATTTTCAGGCAGCGGACGCTGACCCTCCAGCGTAGAATCAGCCAGCATTGCCCGGTAGTCCCATACTTTTCCGCGTTCTGCCCACTCATCATTCCCACGGATATAGGAATGTCCGGTATGCTTGCCGGTCAAAAGGGTACATCTTGAAGGTGCACATACCGGTGCCCCGGAATAGTGTTGTGTAAACCGCATTCCGGTAGCAGCCAGCTGATCGATATTTGGCGTCTCAATCAGTTTTTGACCATAACACCCCAGGTCACCATATCCCAGGTCATCTGCCAGGATATAAATAATATTGGGCGGTGCGATTTTACGTTGTTTCGCTTCCTGACCACCTCCTGTTTGAGAAGCCAGCAGAGCCATACAAAATGCAGGAAATAAAACGGTTTTATTCATAAGTTCCGGAGAATTAATTCAACAGTGATCACGCTTCTTTTTACCTGATTTTCTCTATACACAGGTTCCGGAACCTGATTTTTGATCCTTCAGCCTGCAATCCTATCGCCCCTTTGGTCACTGAACATTGGGTTGCCTTATTCTGAAGCACTCCGTTCACCTTAACTTCGATGGAATTACCTTCACAGATGATATCATAACTGTTCCACTCACCGGCCACTTTTTCATTCGATTCGTGAAATTTTGGGATAACCGGTTTTAATTTTTCTGTTGAAATATAAATAGTATCGCCAATTGTTGCCTTTAACCCTACACCATGAACAATAAAATCGCCGGCATTTCCATCTTTCAACTGACACTGATAATGCGCCGGCCAAAGTTTATCAACACCTGTTGTATGCAAAAAGATGCCGCTGTTGGTTGGTTTTTCAGGATAACACCATTCGAGGTGCAGTCTGTAATTGGCATACTCTTTTTGCGTTCGAAGATAGCCCATTGGAACCCCAATAGTCTCGATCATACCATCTTTAACATAGAAAAAACTTTTTGGATCCACTGACGGGTCATTCACATAGATCCTCCATCCTTTAAGGTTTTTTCCGTTGAACAGCGATTCTCTTTTTTGCGAAAAACCGGAGATGGCTAAGAGTAGGATTGCAGTAAGAATCAGGATTTTCATACGTATAAATGGTTTTTAGAGGTTGGAGGGAATAGCCACCAGGAAATATTGATATTTAAGGTGTGATTTTTCATTCATTGCTGATTTACAGCTGTTGATTTAGAGGGTATAAATGTAAAAATAAAATCCTAATTCAACCGGTTTATTTGCTTTCCGGAACCTGAACTGGTAAGATTATAAAAAGATTGAAAATATTTTCGTAATCTTTTTGGTAGAAAAGGATAGAATGTTTACTTTTGCACTCCAATTGTTCGGGTTGGCTTTAAAAGAGGAGACGTCGGTTTCCCGCCTGCCGGACACAAATAAAATAAATTGTAAGAATGTACGCAATTGTAGAAATCGCCGGACAACAGTTTAAGGTTGAGGCAGAAAGAAAGGTTTATGTACACCGCCTTCCACAGGATGAGGGTGCTGATGTAACTTTTGAGAAGGTTTTGTTAGTTGATAATGATGGTGTTATCAGTATTGGTGCCCCCCTTGTTGAGGGTGCTAAAGTTACCGCAACGGTACTTAAGCATCTTAAGGGTGATAAAGTGATTGTCTTCAAGAAAAAACGCCGTAAGGGTTACAAGAAGAAAAACGGTCACCGTCAATACCTGACACAGATTCAAATTACAGGAATTTTAGCGTAAATTTTAAAAAAGATTATCGATGGCACATAAAAAAGGAGCCGGTAGTTCGAAGAACGGCCGCGAATCTCAAAGTAAACGTCTAGGCGTTAAAATTTATGGTGGACAAGCTGCTATTGCGGGTAATATTCTTATTCGTCAGCGCGGAACTGCTCACCACCCGGGAGCGAATGTCGGTATTGGCAGAGATCATACGCTTTTTGCATTGATCGATGGTACTGTTGAGTTCCAGAAGAAGAGAAATGATAAATCATACGTTTCTGTTCTTCCTTTCAAAACGGTAGAGTAAACCCGTTCATAGAAAATATTAATTATCTCCTGTTTTGTTACGCGTGTAATGAAACAGGAGATTTTTTATTTGTACTTTTGAAACTATAGAAACATAAGATCATGTTAAACTTAAAATTCATACAGGATAATCCTGAATTGGTTATCGAAAAACTTGCAGTAAAACGTTTTGATGCCAGAGCAATTGTTGAAAAGGTGATTGAGCTTTATCAGAGGCGCAATGAGGTTCAGAATGAAGCGGAAACTCAGAAGGCCGAGATGAACAGGATCTCCAGGGAGATTGGTCAACTGATGAAAGCCGGTAACATGGAGGAGGTAAATCTGGCCAAAGAGCAGACTGTCAGGCTTAAAGAGCAGATTAAAACATTTGAAGGGGAATTCGACCTTATTGACGAAGAGCTCGCACAACTTCAGGTTTTGCTTCCCAATCTTCCCGCTTCGCTGGTGCCTCCAGGCAAAGGTGCGGAGGATAATCAAATTGTGGCTACCGGTGGTACGATGCCAATATTACCTGAAGGGGCTAAGCCACACTGGGAATTGGCGTCTCAATACGATTTAATTGATTTTGAGCTCGGTGTAAAGATTACAGGTGCCGGTTTTCCGGTATATAAAGGATTTGGAGCGCGAATTCAACGGGCATTAATTAATTTCTTTTTGGATCAGGCACGCGAGCATGGCTATCTTGAAGTTCAGCCACCCTACCTGGTTAATGAAGCCTCCGGTTTTGGGACAGGTCAACTTCCCGATAAGGAGGGGCAGATGTACCATGACAGCACAGATAATCTTTATTTAATTCCGACTGCCGAAGTTCCGGTTACCAATATTTTCCGTGACGTGATCGTTGAAGGGAAAGACTTGCCAATTAAGACCACTGCTTATTCTGCCTGTTTCAGGCGCGAAGCGGGATCGTATGGTAAGGATGTACGCGGTCTTAACCGCTTGCATCAGTTCGACAAAGTGGAGATTGTACAGGTTGCTCATCCCGATAAATCGTATGACTCACTAAACGATATGGTGGCATATGTTCAGACACTGGTTGAAAAACTTGGTCTTCCATACCGCATTTTAAGGCTTTGTGGTGGTGATATGAGCTTTACCTCTGCTCTTACTTATGACTTTGAGGTCTGGTCAGCTGCTCAGGAACGATGGCTGGAGGTTTCATCAGTCTCTAATTTTGAGTCTTTTCAGGCCACCCGTCTCAAACTTCGATTCCGCGAGGAGGGACGTGCCAAGCCGATGATCGCCCATACACTTAATGGAAGTGCATTGGCTTTGCCGCGAATTGTGGCTGCTATCCTTGAAAATTATCAGACCCCTGAGGGAATCGTGGTTCCCAAAGTTCTTGTCCCTTATCTGGGCGGATGTGAAATAATCAGATAGGCAGTGTTTGCTTAAAACTAAATCGGTTTAGGTGTATGGAAATGTTGAATAAAAAGGCCGGATAATTAATGATCCGGCCTTTTTATTTAACATTTATTGATTATTTAATATTGGAATAAATAGTGCTAACAGGCACATCGATAATTATATAGTATGACCGATGTTAATTATATCCTGATTACAATGACAATAATCAGAGAATACAAGGATAATTTTTCAAATTGGTGATTACATTTGCCCCTGTTTTCGCTAAAAAAATATAAAATATTAGGTTCGTCTTTATGGATAAACAGCATAGCGGCATTGCAAAAGTATCTTTTGCAGGTTTAGTCATTACTTTGGGAATTGTATTCGGTGATCTGGGCACAAGTCCACTTTATACCATGAATGCAATCATCAATGCATCAACAATATACAATAAAGAGTTGATATTTGGTGCATTATCCTGTATCTTCTGGACCCTCACTCTTCAAACAACCGTTAAGTATGTTATCATTACCCTTCGTGCGGATAACCACGGTGAAGGGGGGATTTTTGCGCTCTTTGCACTGATCCGACGGAAAAATAATTTGATTGCTATCCTTACCATGATCGGTGGAAGTGCCTTGTTAGCCGATGGTGTAATAACCCCTTCAATTACTGTAACTTCGGCAGTCGAGGGTTTGAAACTATTTTATCCGCATATTCCGGTAGTTCCAATTGTACTTTCAATTTTATCTGTACTTTTCTTTTTTCAGCAATTCGGAACCGGTTTTATGGGTAAAGCATTTGGTCCTGTGATGTTTATCTGGTTTTCGATGTTAGCGATGCTGGGGCTGAATTATCTGGTAAATGACCCTGGTATTTTAGTTGCAATAAATCCAATCTATGCGTTTCGTTTTATAACTGAATTCCCGAACGCTGTAATTCTTCTTGGAGCTGTATTTCTGGCAACAACCGGAGCGGAAGCATTGTACTCCGATCTGGGTCACTGTGGAATCCAGAATATCCGTATCTCCTGGATGTTTGTGAAATTGTCGTTGCTTATTAACTATTTTGGACAAGGGGCATACCTGTTGAATCATATGGATCATATGAATAGCGCAAATCCATTTTTTGCTATTATGCCTCCATGGTTTCTCCTTCCGGGAGTAGTTATCGCAACTGCGGCTTCCATAATCGCCAGCCAGGCCTTAATAAGTGGGTCTTATACACTCATTAGTGAGGCGGTTTCGTTGAATATCTGGCCAAAGATCAGGATAAATTATCCGACAGATATTAAAGGGCAGGTCTACATCCCCTTTGTCAACTGGTTTCTTTGGATCGCCTGTACCTTTGTGGTGATCTATTTTGGAGAGTCCTCAAGAATGGAAGCTGCCTATGGACTCTCGATAACAATTACAATGATCATGACCACTTCGCTGTTGTCCTTTCATTTAAGAAACCGAAAAGTGCGCAGGGTGTATATTGCCCTGTTGCTTATTGTCTTTTTATCGATTGAAGGTACCTTTTTATATGCGAACCTGCACAAATTCGCAAATGGCGGTTGGTTAACTATTGCCCTGGCTTTTGTTTTCTTTATTGTGATGTATGGTTGGTATTTTGGACGGAAGATCAAGAACAAGTATATCAGTTTTGTAAATGTGAATAAAGATCCCGGTATTTTCAGGGAGCTAAGTGCCGATACCTCTGTTCCGAAAATTGCAACTAACCTGATTTATATTACCAAAGCAAACCGCAGGGATCAGATTGAGGCGAAAATCATGTATTCAATTTTCAATAAACACCCTAAGCGAGCCAGTACTTATTGGTTCTTGCATATCGATAACCTTGAGACTCCAAATACCTTTGAATATGTTGTTCATCACATGATACCCGGGGTACTGATTAAGGTTGACTTCAGGCTTGGCTTTAAAATAGAACGTAAGATCAACCTCTACTTTAGAGAGGTCATTGAAGATCTTGTGAAAAGTGGCGAAATTAGTATGGTTAGCCAATACGATTCATTGAAATCACACAATATCCCTGCGGATTGTTTATATGTGAATCTCGACAGAATTCTTATCAGTGATTATAAATTGCCACTGCAACAAAGCTTTATTATGGGGCTGCACAATTTTATCCGGAAGATAAGTATCAATGACGTTAAAGCACTGGGCCTCGACTCCTCAAATGTTATTGAGGAGAAAGTACCAATAGTTATTGAACAACAACTTAAAAAGCGAATTTTGAGGGTTGATTATCCCTGATCAATCTCCGTTTTAAAATTAAAAGCCCGATTGACAAATCGGGCTTTTAATTTTAATCCTATTCTCCTGATTATTTTAAAGAAATCCGGTATTATTTTTGTATCTTTCTTAATTGAAATTTTATCTGTTAATAATTTGATTTTCATTTGCCAAATGGAAATCGCCATAGGTTCTTCTACTGATTTTTGAAAAGGTACTGCTCCAGACTCGTTTCATTTTTAAAAACATTTCGGAGCGATCATTGTTCTATTATTGTATAAAGGATGTTTTTAAACAATAAAAAATGGATTCAGTAAATCTTTATGACCAGGTTTCATTTAAAGTAAGCAAGTTAGTTACCCGCACTTACAGCACCTCATTTTCAATTGCGGTAAGTTTTTTGGATGTTCAGATACAGAATGCGATTTATAGTATCTATGGTTTTGTCCGCCTTGCTGATGAAATAGTTGACACATTTCTGGGTCATGATAAAGAAATACTGCTCGATAAATTCGAAGCAGATTATTATGAGGCCTTAAGATGCGGGATTAGCCTTAATCTGGTCTTACATTCGTTTCAGCTGACCGTGAAACGTTACCAAATCTCCGATGATCTTATTCAGGCCTTTATGTCTAGCATGAGATCAGATATAACCAAAACAACCTATACCAGCAAATCAGAAATTGATCAGTATATTTATGGATCGGCAGATGTTGTCGGACTCATGTGCCTTGCGGTTTTTACTGATGGCAACACCGACAGATATGAAGCATTAAAAGAGCCTGCAATGAGATTGGGGTCGGCATTTCAAAAGGTCAATTTCCTGCGCGATCTTCGAAGCGATACCGAATATCTCGAACGGCAATATTTTCCAGAAATGGGAAATGGGAATTTTAATGACCAGATAAAAGCTGAAATTATTAAAGATATCGAAAAAGACTTTTTCTCAGCCAGAAAAGGGATCTCAGAGTTGCCTCAAAATGCTAAACTGGCTGTACTCATCGCATTTTATTATTATCAGCGGTTGGTAAAGAAGATTAAATATACTTCGGCAGCCAAAATATTGACAGGCCGTATCAGAATATCAGGAGGGATGAAAATGGCCTTGCTCGTAAAGGCAATAGTAGTACATAAGCTTCGAATGATTTAATCTGAATCCAATGTATGTTTATCTGGCACTCGAAATTTTAGCGGTTCTGGTCCCTCTGATTTACAGTTATGACCGCAAACTCAAGTTTTATATCAAATTAAAATCGGTAGCAATATCACTTTTCATTGTTGGCGCTTTTTACGTTGGAGGAGATATTTTATTTACAGTACATGGAATCTGGGGATTTAATCCAAAATACCATTCCGGTATTCTGCTCCTTAATTTACCCCTTGAAGAGTGGATGTTCTTTATCGTGATCCCATACGCCAGCATTTTTTTGCATGATACCCTGATTTTCCTCTTCCCAACCCGGCAACTTACCCGACAGCAGACAACCATTGTCTCCATTGTACTGGTCCTTTTCATGGGTATTGTAGTCGTATTGAATCTGCAAAAAATGTATACCTCAATCTATCTCACGGTTGCAATATTTGCCATTTTATTGGCTTCATCGATTCAAAACGCTGTTCTAAGCAGGTTTTATCTTACCTTCCCCGTTATACTGGTTCCGTTCTTTCTTGTAAATTCAGTACTTACAGGAAGCTTTATTGCCGAACCTGTTGTATGGTATAATAATTCTGAAAACCTTGGCATCCGGATATTCACAGTTCCTGTGGAGGATTTAAGCTATGCTTTCAGTTTAATTCTGTTTAATATTCTGTTAATTAATTATTTAGTTGTATTTTTTGCAGGAAAATCTGTAAAATCCCCATCGATCTGAACCATGGAACTAATTGCAAATTATTTGCTTCGGAATAAATCAAGAACAATATGGATCGTAATCCTATTTTATTCAGTTGGATTCGCAGGGATTACAATTCCGGTGACCCAGCAAATTTTTAAGTCATTGATTCCTTTTGCTCTTTTACTGAGCTTTATTCTTATTATGCTTTTTCATAAATCGTGGAAGCAGAGCCATACGATGATCGGATTTCTTTTAATTTACATCCTGAGTTATTTTGTCGAGGTTTTAGGGGTTAAAACTCATCTTATCTTTGGTCATTATACCTATGGCGATGGTTTGGGCTTTAAGTTATTTAATACTCCCTTAATGATCGGTATTAATTGGGTGATGGTGGTTTATTCCAGTGCTTCATTGCTGGTGTTGACAAGGTGGCATCCTCTGATTCAAATTCTTTTGGCTTCATTATTATTGGTCCTTTATGATGGGGTACTGGAACATGTGGCACCTTTGATGGATATGTGGAGCTGGTCCGGAAATAACATCCCTTTGCAGAACTACCTTGCATGGTTTATATTGGCTGCAACTTTTCATGGATTATTGAGATGGTTGAAAGTTCCCACATTTAACCCGGTGGCATCGACCATTTTTATTTGCCAGTTTTTCTTCTTTATTGCGATATTGTTTTTTGTAAAATAATAACGATGGTTATAAAAGCAAGGCACCATTTTTTCTTTTATCCATTCTCTAAGTTTTATTCAGGCTGGACCATTCGCCGACATTTCGGCTGCGTGGAGGTTACAGGTGAATTTAATGATCGAAAACTCCCAATCCTTTTATTGGCGAACCATTTCAGCTGGTGGGATGGGATTCTAGCCATGTATTTAAATGTCAGGCTTTTTAAACGAAAGTTTCATTTTATGATGCTGGAAGAGCAATTGGTGAAGTTAACTCATCCTAACCTTGTGGGAGGATACTCTGTTCGAAAAGGGTCTCGAAGTGCAATTGAATCAATTAATTATACGGCAGAAATCCTGGCTGACAGGGCAAATTTGGTCCTGGTGTTTCCCCAGGGTAAAATTGAATCAGCTTATACCTATCCACTCCATTTTGAAGGGGGAGTCAAACACATTATTGAAAGATCAGGACCGCTGCAGATCATATTTTCAGCCAATCTGGTCGATTACTTCTCCGACCGGAAACCGGGTCTTTTTATGTATATCTCTGAATATATGGGGGATAAATTTGATTCCGGTTCGATTCAGGATGCCTATAATAACTTTTATAAACAATGCCTCAATTCAAATGCATTAAAATCAGATAGTTGATGCTTAGTCTTGCAATAGTTGTTATCTCCTTCACGTTGCTGCAATTTACTGTTGCCGCATTTAACTTGGTTTTTAAACCCGATTTACACAACTATGAACTAAAGGAGAATTTTCTGATTTCAGTTCTAATTCCGGCCCGTAATGAGGCGAATAATATTGGTATTATTTTAAATGATCTGATTACCCAATCTTACGCGAATATTGAAATTATTGTCTTTGATGATTTATCTGAAGACAGGACACCTCTGGTTGTTGAAGAGATGGCTCAAGCCGATGGCAGGATAAAATTAATAAAGTCAGATAAATTGCCCGATGGATGGCTTGGAAAGAATTTTGGTTGTCACTCATTATCCCTTCAGGCAAAAGGGGACTACCTGCTATTTCTCGATGCTGATGTGCGTATCGGGGATGATATCTTGCAACGCACTGCAGCCTATGCCGAAAAGTTCAAGCTTGGACTTCTTTCCGTTTTTCCGGATCAGTTAATCGTTACCAGGGGTGAGAAAATGACAGTTCCCATCATGAATTATATCTTACTGTCACTTTTGCCGCTTCCACTGGTTTTAGGATCGGGGTTTCCATCCCTGGCTGCTGCCAATGGTCAGTTTATGTTGTTTAAGAATCAGGTTTATAAAAAACTACTCCCTCACGAATTTGCCAGGAAAAATAAAGTAGAGGATATTCTCATTGCACGCTATTTTAAACAAAATCGAATTCCGGTGGCTTGCCTTACCGGGAATGAATCGGTCCAATGCAGGATGTATCGTGGCTTTGATGAGGCGGTTAATGGTTTTTCAAAGAATATCACCGCCTTCTTTGGTAATTCATTCCTTTTGGCAACCCTATTCTGGCTTATTACAACTTTGGGATTTATTCCTGTTTTCATCTCATTTTCACTCAACATTTCTTTACCCTATTTTGTTATATTTCTGGTGACCAGAATTTTTGTTTCATTATCGAGTAATCAGAATATTGCAACAAATATTCTCTGTTTAGTTCCGCAGCAACTTACAATGGGACTTATTGTATACAAGGCTTTTATAAATAAATTCTTTTATCAGTTTCAATGGAAAGGAAGGGATATTACTTAACTGTTTTTTTATTCTTGTTTGCAATATCACTTTATGGAAGTGATAAAAGTGACATTTACAAGGCCTATATCACTAATTCGATGTCTGCCTGGAAAGTTATTGTTGATCAGCTTCAAAATAAAAAAGAAAAAAATAATGAGCAGGTACTTGAACTGATCAATTATCAGTATGGTTATATTGGTTGGTGCCTGGGAACAAAGAGAAAAGAGGAAGCCTCAGATTATCTTAAACTGGCAGAAGAGAATTTAAAATTATTGGAATCGCAGAAACCTTTCCTGGCTAAGGTCAATGGATACAAATCGGCTTTTTACGGATTTCATATCGGTTTGAATATTTTTTCCGCCCCTTTTATTGGGCCTAAAAGTGCTGCATGTGCGAAGGAGTCTATAGCTCTTGATCCGACGGATTTCTTTGGTTATGTTCAGAATGGAAATGTGCAATTATACTCACCCGCTGTGTTTGGTGGATCTAAATTGGATGCATTAAAGAATTTCTTAAAAGCGAAGGTATTATTGGAGAATAATTCACTGGAGATTAAGAATGACTGGAACTATCTGAGTTTATTAACCACTATTGCTCAGACCTATGAGATGCTTAATGACGAGGTTCGTGAAAAATTAATTTATGAGGAGATCCTCAGGATTGAACCTGATTTTAAATGGGTTCGCGATGAGTTGTATCCTCAGCTAATCAAAAAAAATAAATAAGAGAGATGACAAAAAAAGTTCTTGTTGTTGGCGCCGGGATAGGCGGTCTGGCAACTGCCCTAAGGTTGGCAAAAAGAGGTTATCAGGTTGAGATTATCGAGAAAAACAGTCAGGCAGGAGGGAGGCTTAACCAGTTAAAAAAAGATGGTTTTACCTTCGACATGGGACCAAGTTTCTTCAGTATGTCTTATGAATTCAAGGAATTTGCCCATGATTGCAATATTGAACTCCCGTTTAAATATGTCGAGTTAGATCCCCTGTATACGGTAAATTTCAGCAGAAGCCCAAAGACCTATAAGCTTTATAAAGATATTCACAAGCTGGCTGAACAGTTTAAAGATGTTGAGCCGGACTTTGAAATCAAAATGCGTAGGTATCTTAAAAGTGGCAAGGCGCTTTTTGATGATACAGTGGATATTGTAATCAAGGAAAACTACAATTCAGTTTTCTCCTATCTGCTAACTCTGATGAAAGTAAATCCTATTCATTTACCGATACTTTTCAGGAATTTCTGGCAACAGGTATGCCGTTATTTCTCTTCGGATGATGCCCGTGAAATTATTTCACTGGTCGCTTTCTTCCTGGGACGGACCCCGTTCGATACCCCTGCTGTTTATACCTTACTCTCGTATACCGAATTTCAGCATGATGGATATTATAATGTTGAAGGGGGGATGTATAAGATTGTTGAAGGGATCGTCGAGGAGCTTCAGAAAGCGAATGTTAAAATCACCTACAATACCGAAATTGTCGATTACCTGTCGAGTGGCAAAAAACTGGATGCCCTTGTTGACCAGAATGGTGTAAAATGGCAAAGCGATATCATCGTTGTGAACAGTGATGCCGCCTCATTCCGGGGTAAAATTTTTAAACGCCCCCGCTTTTCAGAGGCAAAACTCGACAAGATGGAGTGGACCATGGGCCCGCTCACGATCTATATCGGGTTGAAGTGTAAATTACCTCAGGTTGAGCATCATAATTACTATCTTGGCAATAATTTCAAGGATTATGCCAATAAGATCTTTCAGTCAACAGGGACCATTCAAAAGCCCTATTATTATGTCAATGTCCTTTCGCGGAATAATCCGGACTGTGCACCCGAAGGGTGTGAATCGCTGTTCTTCGTCTGTCCCGTTCCCGATCTGAGGTTTAAGAAAAACTGGGATGATAAGGATGAGATTGTCGATAGCATCATCGCCGACTTTTCGGCGCGTATTGGTCAGGATATCGTTCCTGAAATTATCTCACGGACAAGCTATTCGCCCATTGACTGGCAAAACCAGTTTAATCTCCACCGCGGAAGTGGTTTGGGCTTGTCTCATAAAATGATGCAGATCGGTGCCTTCCGTCCAACCAATTTTGATGAGGTGTATAAAAATGTCTTCTATGTCGGTGCCTCCACCGTTCCGGGAACAGGATTGCCGATAACAATGATCAGTTCGAAATTGGTGGTCAAAAGGATCGAGAAGATGAAAATAAGCTAATTTGTCAATTTGTCAATTCACAATACTACCTTTAAATTAAATTATTTTCAGATGAAATCCAGATAAAGATTACAATGGCTGTTCTAAATATTATTTGTTTATAGGCTTATCTGGCTCTTTAATAATTACTAAGCTGCTAAACTGAAATTGTTATAATAGAAAAGGTTGCGGAAAACCCGGTTAGTTATTTTTTTATGTTACTTTTAAAAACTACTAACCGGGTTATTTCTCAACTTATAATTTGCTATGTCAATCAAGAATTTAAAATTCAGATTATTTATTCTTTTAATTATCGCTTTTTCGTCGCTAAATCGTGGTATGGCTCAATTTCAGGTCGCAGCAGAATACCGACCGCGAACCGAATATCGTCATGGCTATAAATCGATGGTTACCGATGACGATAAAGCGGCTTTCTTTACTTCCCAGCGAATGCGGCTCAATGGTGTTTACACACTCGACAAATTGAAAATTGGTATGAGTTTGCAGGATGTCCGTGTTTGGGGAGATGTGCCCCAACAGAGTTCCAGCTCAAATCAGGTGTTGCTCTACCAGGGATGGGCAGAGTATTTGTTTACGAAACAATTTTCGATGAAAATGGGGCGGCAGGAGTTGAAGTACGACGATGAGCGAATCCTGGGAAACGCCGACTGGGCTCAACAGGCAAGGGTTCACGATTTGGCACTTTTTAAATATGAGAAGAGCTTTAAGCTACACGTTGGTCTGGCCTTTAATCAGGAGTCTGAAAAAACAAAAACAACAGATTACAATATCATCGGTAACTACAAAGCAATGCAATTCGTCTGGTTTAACAAGAAAATAGATGCCCTGGGTTTAAGCCTGCTATTTCTCAATAACGGGTTGCAAAATAAATCTACAGATGCTATCCCGGTTTTTAAAACTGCCTTTAGTCAAACTGTTGGAACGCGTTTGGTTTACGATAAGAAGAGTATCTCATTATTTGGAGCAACTTATTATACAACAGGGAAGGACATCACGCTTCGTGATTTGTCGGCCTATTATGCGACGCTGGGCTTAAGCGCGAAACTCAATGATATATGGGGAGCAGCCCTTGGTTGGGAATTGTTATCCGGAACAAGCCAAAAGGAGAAGAAAGCAAATGCAAATTACACCAATAACTCCTTTACTCCGTTATATGGGACGAATCACAAGTTTAATGGCTATATGGATTATTTCTATGTCGGAAACCACCTGAATAGTGTGGGGCTGAACGACCTGTACGGCAATATATCCTATAAAAAAAAGAAATTCAGTGTTGTTTTAACACCACATATCTTCTCGGCGGCAAATGATGTTTTGAATCCTGCAGTGAGCGGAAAAGTAATGTCTAAATCGCTTGGAACTGAAATTGATCTGGTTGCAGGGTACAAACTTGATGAAAATATTCAGCTCAGTGGTGGTTATTCACAAATGTTTGGTACCGAAACCTTAAAGGCCTTAAGTGGAGGTGAAAATAAAGCAACCAATAATTGGGTCTGGGTGATGATCGCTTTTAAGCCTGGTTTTTTAAAATAGCAACATGCATAACACTATCTTTGCTTTAAATTAATCGGATTTAGAGGATGGAAGGTAATGTAAACTATCGTCAGGCACTTACAAAGGCCATGGCCATGTGCAGTCAATCGGAACGCTGTCGTTTCGACGTGGCGGCAAAGCTCAGGTTATGGGAGCTTTCTGAAGAGGATATTGCAAAAGCGATAGATTATCTGATTAAGGAGCGGTTTTTGAATGAGCAGCGGTTTGTTGATTTCTATATCAATGACAAACTAAGGTTTAATAAATGGGGGAAAATAAAGCTCTCCTATATGCTGCACCAGAAACAGATTCCGGAGGAGCTGATCAGATCTGCTCTTGGCTCTGTTGAAGATGATTTTTACAGGAAAATCCTTCATGACTTACTCAAAGCTAAAGCCAGATCGGTAAAAGGGGCGACGGTGTATGAACGTCGAGGAAAACTGGCCGTTTTTGCTCAAAGTCACGGCTTTGAGGCCGAACTTGCATTTGCGGCTGCAGGTCAGATAATTGGAGATCAAAGCGATCAGGAGTGAAGAATTAGAAATGTAAAAAGTACCTGGTAAGATGCAAATTGCTACAAATTAGAAACTTTAGCGATAGCTTGTAAAAGATAGGACTTACACATAATAATAGTTAACCTAATTGCCGAATTACCGAATTTTCCCGTTAGTACATTCCACCATTATTCCTACCTTTGCATCTTAATTTAAATTACACCCAAAATGATCCTAAAGGAACAGCTTAAAGAGCTTGTTGAGCGCCGGGATGCGCTGAGGAGGTTTCTTTGACGTCGATAATAAATTAATCCGTGTTGAGGAAGAAGAATTAAAAACCCAGGATCCCAAATTCTGGGATAATCCCAAAGAAGCTGAGAAGCAAATGTTTGTGATCCGCTCGATCAAACAATGGACCGACGGATTTAGATCTGTCGATCAGGCGATTGAGGATTTGCAGATTATGTTTGAGTATAGCGAAGCGGGTGAAATTACCGAAGGTGAACTGGAGGAACAATTTCTTGAGGTAAGGGGGCTTATCGAAGATCTTGAAACTAAAAATATGCTCCGTCGTGAAGAAGATCGTTTGGGTGCAGTTTTGAAAATCAATGCAGGTGCGGGAGGAACGGAATCGAATGACTGGGCCGATATGTTAATGCGCATGTATTTAAGATGGGCTGAGAAACATAAATATAAGGTTCGGGAGGCCAGTTTTGTTCCCGGGGAAGATGTCGGTGTAAAAAGTGTCACCATTGAGATAGATGGTGAATTTGCATACGGCTATCTCAAGAGTGAAAATGGTGTTCACCGTTTAGTGCGTATTTCGCCATTTAATGCCCAGGGGAAAAGACAGACTTCGTTTACTTCTGTCTTTGTTGCCCCATTAGTCGATGATACCATTGTCATTGATGTAAACCCAGGTGATATTTCGTGGGATACTTTTCGTTCAGGCGGGGCAGGCGGACAGAATGTGAATAAGGTAGAGACCGGAGTGCGGCTTAAACATGCACCTTCGGGTATTATAATTGAAAATACGGAGTCTCGTTCACAATTGCAAAACAAGGAGAATGCAATCAGGCTGCTTAAATCACAACTTTATGCACTTGAGCTTCAGAGGCGACATGAAGCAGTAACCAAAATCGAGGCTGGCAAGAAAAAAATAGAGTGGGGATCTCAGATTCGCTCCTATACCATGCAACCCTATAAATTGGTCAAGGATGTGAGAACAGGATTCGAATCGTCAAATGTTCAGGGAGTTATGGATGGCGAAATCGATGGATTTATAAAGGCATTTTTGATGGAATTTTCGGAAGGAGAAGATTAATTACCTGTGTAATTTATCGCATTGATATATCATATTTTGATAATCTATAGGCGTGCCAGGGCGCGTCTATTCTAAGTTATAGTATTCATTCCATTTGGTCTGTTTTTTAAAAAGAATAAATAAAACAATATTAGATTTTAGTTGTTTCTAAAGTGATATGGACATTTTAATTTAAATTGTTCATATTTGTATATCAAACTGTAAATTTAAATTTAGGCATATATAAAACAAACATCCTGTTATGGAAAACACGAATGATGAAAAGATTTATTACCCCTCGCAAGCGGTGATTGAACAGGCAAATATTAAAGAATATGATCAACTGTATGCAAGATCAATAGAAAATCCTGAGATTTTCTGGTCAGAACAGGCAGAGCAATTATCCTGGTACAAAAAATGGGATCAGGTACTTGATCGCAATAATCCGCCATTTTATAAGTGGTTTGAAGGGGGGAAGACCAATATTGTCCTTAATGCGATTGACCGTCATCTTGAAAATGCCAATCGGAATAAGCTGGCCTTGATTTGGGAAGGTGAACCTGGTGATGTAAGGACATTTTCCTATCACGCCTTAAACCGTGAGGTTTGTCAGTTTGCAAATGTACTCAAAAGTATGGGTGCTAAAAGAGGCGAAGTCATTACTATTTATATGCCCCAGATTCCGGAACAAATCATTTCAATGCTCGCTTGTTCTAAAATTGGAGCGGTGCATAGTGTTGTTTACGGAGGATTTAGTCATGAAGCCCTGGCGGATCGAATTAATGATGCCAACAGCCGTATTGTGATCACCGCTGACGGAGGATACCGACGCGGGAAAGTTGTTGAGATGAAGAGTGTAGTTAATAAGGCAATGGAATTGTCCCCAACCATGGAAATCTGTATCACCGTAAAAAGAACCGGGGTTGATGTGTACATGGAAAATGGGCGGGATTACTGGTTACACGATCTTTTGGCCCTTCCAATTGCTTCAAATATTTGTGAAACCGAGCAGATGGACTCATCGGAAATGTTATTCCTGCTCTATACTTCAGGCTCGACAGGAAAACCTAAGGCTCTGGTTCACACACATGGAGGATTTAGTGTTTATACCTCTACAACCCACAGAATGGTATTTGATATTAAACCTGAAGACCGCTATTGGTGTGCCGCTGACCCGGGATGGATTACCGGTCACAGTTATATCGTTTACGGACCCTTACTAAATGGCGCTACCATTATGTTGTATGAAGGTGCTCCAAATTTTCCTTATCCCGACCGCTGGTGGAAGATGGTGGAGAAATACGGTATAAATATCCTGTATACCTCGCCAACCGCGATCCGCAGTTTAATGCGTTTTGGAGACTCATGGCCAAATCGTAATGATATCAGCTCATTGAGATTGCTTGGGTCTGTAGGTGAACCGATCAGTCCGGAGGCTTGGAAATGGTATTATAAAGTTGTTGGCGGTGAGAGGTGCCCCATTATCGATACCTGGTGGCAGACTGAAACTGGAGGTTTTATGCTTACCCCATTACCCATTACTCCATTAAAACCCGGGTCGGCAACTAAGCCATTCTTTGGTACAGTGATTGATGTGGTTGATGACCATGGTGATAATGTGAAACCAGGTGAAGAGGGAACTTTAGTGATAAAAACACCATGGCCGGGAATGACTGCCGGAATTTATCGCGATCCACAGCGGTTTGTTGAAACCTATTGGAAGAAATATGAAAAACAAGGTTGGTACCTTACCGGTGATTCAGCCAAAATTGATAAAGATGGTTATTTCCGGATTATCGGTCGAACCGATGATGTGATCAAAGTGAGTGGATATCGCCTTGGAACTGCTGAAATAGAGAGTGTCATGGCAAGTCATCCGGCTATTGCAGAGGCTGCAGCTATTGCATTGCCTCACTCCCTGAAAGGGAACTGTATCCATATTGTTGCAGTTTTACGTTTGGGATATACGGCAAGTAAAGAACTTGAACATGAAATGATCCTCCATATGGTCGAGCATCTGGGTCCGATTGCCCGTCCGGAGGAGATCACATATATCGATGCTTTACCCAAAACACGAAGCGGAAAAATAATGCGCAGAGTTCTGAAAGCCAGGGCTATGGGATTGCCGGAAGGTGATTTAAGCACCCTTGAGGAGTAAGCTTGATTACTTTTATTAAATAATAAATAATATTTTAAAGTTTTTTAGCCGGAGGCTTAAGAGTTCGTGGATCACTAAACTCTTATTCCTTCGGCTAAAATATTTCTTAATTGCTTACCTTTGTAACTTAATAATCTTCGCTTATCTATACTTATTAATTTTATGTCGATCCCTACCTCCCGGAATATCTGGGATATTGCCTGGCCAATTATGCTTACTCTTGTGGCTCAGAGTGTTGTTAATATAACAGATACTGCTTTTTTAGGACGTGTCGGAGAGGTAGAATTAGGGGCATCAGCCATTGGTGGGCTATTATATACTACTTTTTACATGGTGGGTTTTGGATTCTCCACGGGGGTCCAGATCCTTATTTCCCGAAGAAATGGAGAGAAAAACTATTTGGCTATAGGGCGGATCTTTGATAATAGTTTTTATTTCCTGGGGATAACCTCACTTTTAATCTCATTTACTGTATTTTTTTTCGGCCCTTATTTACTGAAACCCTTCATGGCCTCGGAGGCTGTTTTTAATGCCAGTACTGAATTTTTGACAATTAGAATACTGGGATTAATTTTTGCTTTTGCAGGATTACTCTTCCGATCATTTTATACCAGTATAGCTTTTACGAAATATCTAAGTATAAGTTCAGCAATTATGGCTGGCATAAATGTCATTCTGGCCTGGTTGTTGATTTTTGGCTATTGGGGATTACCACAGCTCGGAATTCAGGGTGCTGCTCTTGCATCGGTAATCGCTGAGTTTTGTGCAATGATTTTCCTGTTATTTGTTACACGGAGAAATAGCAGATTTAAGCAATATGCTATTTTTAAATGGGTTAAACCAGACTTTGGAATCATCAAAAATACTTTGGGAATATCGGGATTTGTGATGTTGCAATATGTTCTTTCTCTTGGAAGCTGGTTTCTGTTTTTTATGTTTATAGAGAAAATGGGTGAACGGGCACTCGCTGTTTCCAATATAATAAGAAGCATTTATTTGTTACTGATGATTCCGGCCTGGGCCTTATGTTCTGTTGTCAGTACATTGGTCAGTAGATCTTTGGGAGAAGGAAAGCCAAATCTTGTAATTCCGATTATCTGGAAAATTGTTGGCTTTAGTGTTGTAGCCATGGTTATTACTGTCGCATCAGCCTTAATTTCCCCAACAATGGTGATCTCCCTGTTTACGAATAGCATTTCGCTTACACAGGCGACCCTCCCTTCATATTATATCATTCTTGTCGCCCTTTTCATACTCGGAATTACGAGTATTTTTTTCAATGGAGTACTTGGAACAGCAAATACAAAATTTGCACTCGGTATTGAGATGATTACCATTTCTGTTTACCTTATATTTGCCTGGTTAATTGCTGTAAAACTTCAAATGGCAATAGAATATGTTTGGACGTGCGAATTTATTTATAGTATTTTAACCGGAATTCTCTCTGTTTGGTATCTGAAAAAGGGTAAGTGGCAAGGGAAGGTGGTTTAGTATATTGAAATAATTTACTTAGAAAAAATAATTATTGTAAAAACTTTTGTGTGTGTAAAAATTACTTGCTATCTTTGACCTTATTATTTTTAATTTGGTATAAATAAGAATTACTGTTTATTTTAACCTATTCAATCATTGCATGTTAGCCTAATATGAAAATACCTACATTAATTAATTCTTCTTCTAAAATTAACGGAGAACTCATTTTTACTACTGATGTACGCATCGATGGGGAAGTCTTTGGGAAGGTGGAATCAGATAAAAATGTAATTGTCGGTGCTGAAGGATTCGTAAAAGGATTCCTTCGGGCAAAAGATCTCGTTGTTTTCGGAAGAATTGAGGGAAATATAATTGTTTCCGGCATTACTATACTTCATGAGAAAGCCTCAATATTTGGCAATTTGTATACCAAGGTTTTTGAAGTTAAGGACGGTGCCACAATAACGGCTAAAGTTGTTACTTACGAAAAACTGGAAGCCATTGACGAGGCTCAGATTTACCTTGCTGAAGAAATGATTAAAGTTGAGCCAAATCGGAAACAAATCTCTAACTATTCTCCTGCTCAGACTTTGCAAGATACAATAGATTTTGTTCGTGAAGATCAATCGGATTCACCTGAATTCTCACTTAAGAAATCACTTTGGGAGCAAATGCCAGGTAATTCAGCAGATATAATATCGAAATTTTCAGGTGAAAAGGTAGAAAATACTGCACCTGTAAGTCTGAAAAAAGATCCAGTAATTATTGAGGAAGATTCAATATCGGAGTTTCAACCGGAATTATTATCCCAGATTGTAGGATTTCAGGATAGTATTCAACATCAGGCAGAGATTTCAGTTACTTTACCAATAGAGATCGTTCAGGTTAAGGTCTCAGAGATTAGTCCGGCAGGGATTGATCATATTATTGATATTAAGTCAGTTGAAACTGAACTGTTATTTGAAACAGAGTATCAGGATTCAATCGAAATGATCGAACTTGAGGAAGATGACAAGTTTAATTTCTTAGTTTCAGAATTGCAAATGGTTGAAAATAATAATCAGGAAATCGTTATTGCTGCCGCCAATTTTACTGATCACGACAAAGAGAGTCTCTTACTTGAATTTGATTTTGAAGATAATTTAATTGAGACTCGCGATCAGGAAGAAGAATTGCTGTTCCCGCTTCCTGCCGCTATTTCAATCGCAGGTAATCTGGGTGAGCCGATTAAGGTGGATTCGTCGAAGATAAAAAAAGGGAGGAAAAAACCCTATAGTTCAGATCTAACTTTAATAACACCAAATTCCAGAAAAGGAAAGAATTACAATATTTCCGGGTTTGAAGAGCTAAGAAACCTGTTAAGTCCGGGAAGGTTTCACGATACAAAGGCAATCGAAAATAAAAATGATCAACAGAAGTATAACAGTAAGAAAATTAATGACAATGATCTTGTGAATACGAATAAGGAAATTGAAAAAAGTGAATTCTTTCTCAATGATGCTATTCGTCAATTACCAATTGATGACTATTCATCACTATTCAACTGAATTTATAAATATTAATTAGTAAACCCACAATTTCGAATTTATAAATAAATAATAAGTTATCTAGAAACAATAAAAAAACATTTATGAAACGATCCTATGTATTCCCTAGTGTTTACGAAGAAACCAGTGTCGATTTTGCAAAAGTAGCCGCCAATTTTATTGAAGGGATGAAAATCAATAATTTTAATCAGCGTAATTATCTGATTGGAAATATGGCACTAACCGAAGGTAGCGCCCCTCATAAATTTTTAAATAGTTCGGCGCAAGATCTTGATTATCAGTTAATGGCGCTTACTGCTTTAATTATTGCAGCGCAGGGAACTGACAATAAAATGGTGATTACCACCGGTTTTCCGTTTATTACACATGCTATTTATAAAAAAGGTGCCAGAGATTTCTATTTGGGAAAACACCAGGTTAGTTTTGATACCAGAACTTTTGGCGGAACAGGCGTTGAAAATATTAGCGTAAATGTATCAGCGTTTGATGTAATGACCGAAATCGATGGTTGCATTAAGGCAATTCGCCAGGGTCAGATGGCTGAAACACAAAACTTCTTTATCGGCAGTCTTGGTTTTGGCACTTTTGAATTGGCTCTTTCAACACCATCAGGAATTGTGCAACGTACTGCACACAGTGAAAAGGGGATTCATTATGCGGTGAATATTCTCGAAAACGAAATCGAAAAGAATTATTACCTGAGTATGCTTACCGGTCAGCAAATTGAACGTGCATTTCAGCGTGGTTTCTTTCTGATTAACCGTCGGAAAGTTGATGTTTTAGAGATGCGCAAGCGTGCTCTAACCAGCTATTATAACGAGGTTATTTCACCTGCAATGCGTAAGAAATATTCAGATGAAGACTTCTCCAAAACAACTAAAATCTACCTGGTAGGCGGTGGCGCAATGTATACTGAATTAGTAACACTATTTATTGAAGAGTTTCAGGATATTCTGGATGTTATCGTTTATCCGGAACCTTATCTTTGTGCCAGTGAGGGGTATTGCTTAAATTCAGTATCAATGGTTCCTTCATCCAATACCCTTGAATTAAAGGAAAATATCACCTATGTGGGTATTGACCTGGGTAACTCGAATACAGTCGTTACAATTTACAACGACACTGAATAGTTTTGGAGTACTAACGGTGTAAGGACTGATTCCTGATCTGTTATAACTTAAATTTTGGCATAAAAAAAGCTTGTTGAATTTCCAATAAGCTTTTTTTATGCCAAAAAATCAGATAAAAACGGCCTGTTTTTGTTGACTATTTTTCGGTATAGCTTACTGCGTACTCAATTACGCACATATAACCATAAGTCTTGTGTCCTCCAAAAGAGACCCCTACACGTCTAAATCCAGGTTCGAAAATACTTTTTCGATGGCCACGACTGCTTACACCATCATCGATGATCAGTGCCATGACAATTCTGCGTGCTACGTTATTCCCATAATCAATATTTTCAGAACACAATCCGCTCCAGGTACCATATCTGCTGATTCGTTCGGCAAAAGTGCTCCCATCAATTCCATTGTGCCCAACCTGTGAGGTTGTCTCCTGCATTTTGACCATATCATTAGCCCCTTTACTCATCCCCTTTGACGCAGTTAGTCCATTCAGCGGTTTTTGATTTCGAAGAAACTTTATTGCCTCAATTACAGCTGCTTTCCCCTCCTTGGTAAGAAGTATGGGCTTCCCGGATTCGTGAAACTCTTTTCCTGTAAACTGCGCAGCGTACAAAGTGAGAAAATCTGCATAAACTCCGGGCTTAGATCGGGCCAGATTAAGTTCACTAATTACTTCACGTTCCAGATTGGAAAGGTAAACTGGTTCCGGATTATCTTGCATCGGGGTTTGATTATTGCCGAAACAAAAAGTGAACAATGATAATAAGTTGAAAATTGTACTAATGAACATATTTGGCTGATAATTTTGTTTTCGACTAAACGGCTAATGTGTATGCCGCTAAAGTACATCGAAAAGATAAGTGTTGCAATTTTATGTTATTTAATTTTAAATTAACATCTCTTTTACCAAGTATTAAGATTTAAACTTTTACCTTTGTAAATCCATTTTAAGCAATAGCTATTTTGTTATGAATGAGAAAGATATGAATATATTTCAGGATTTTCCTACTGTATCCACTGAAACCTGGGAATCTCAAATCCGCAATGATCTTAAAGGTAGAGATTATGACAAGACATTAATCTGGTCTACCAATGAAGGCATTAAGGTGCATCCGTATTATCGGGACGATAATTTAAGCGGGCTTGGGTTTATTGATACCTTACCCGGGCAATTCCCATTCGTGCGTGGAAATCACAGAACAGGTAATCATTGGTTAGTGAGGCAGGAGATTGATGTAACCAATTTTGCCGAAGCAAACCACAAAGCCCGGACCATTCTTTTAAAGGGGATTACCTCTCTTGGGTTTGTCTTTAAGAAGGGTATGGAGGTTAATATTTCTGATATTAAGGAGTTATGTGACGGAATAGACCTAGAGAAAACAGAGGTTAATTTTGTGATGACTTGTGAAAATCCCTTGTTGGTAAAAAGTCTTGTTGAATTTCTTAAAGCGCAAAAGGCTGATCCCGATAAAGTAAAGGGATCGGTAAGCCTCGATCCGGTGGGCGATTTTACTTTAACGGGAAAATTCTGCACTACCCAAAAGGAGGCTTTTGTCTGCGTAAAAAATGTACTTGAATCTGCCGCAGATTATCGTGGAATTCAAGTTATTGGTGTTAATGGACGGAATTTTAATAATGCCGGAGCTTCCATCGTTCAGGAGTTGGGATTTTCATTGGCTATTGGTGTTGAGTATCTTACCCGATTAACAGATCTGGGATTAGATGCCGGTCAGATTGCTCCGCGGATCCGTTTTAATTTTGGTGTCGGAGGGAACTATTTCATGGAGATTGCAAAACTTCGTTCTGCCAGAATGTTGTGGGCAAAAATAGTCGAGGCATATAATCCCAAATGTGCATGTACCGAAAAATGTGATAAGGGAGATTGTTTATGTGCTTGCAAGATGTATATCCATTCTGAAACCTCAATCTGGAATAAAACAATTTATGATTCCTATGTGAATCTTCTGCGTACACAGACTGAAGCAATGTCTGCAACCTTAGGGGGGACAGATTCGCTGACGATAAATCCGTTTGATGTGGTTTATGAGCAATCCACGGAATTTGCTGAACGTATTGCCCGTAATCAACAGGCTATCCTCAAGGAGGAGGCTCATTTTGATAAAATTGCAGATCCGGCAGCAGGATCCTATTATATTGAATCCTTAACAGCTGAGGTTGCCGAACAAGCCTGGAAGATTTTCCTGGAAATTCAGGATAAAGGGGGATTTATTTCTGCTTTTCGTGAAGGATTCGTGCAGAGACAGGTAAATGAGATGGCTGTAAAACGGACTAAAGCAGTAGCCATGCGGCGCGATAATATCCTTGGCGTTAATCAGTTCCCAAATTATTCGGAACAAATCAGTGATGAATTGAATAGCCAGTTATTTGAGGCTATCGATCAGACATCCGCTGCGGCTGAAGTTGAAACGATTAAATTGTACCGCAGAGCCCGTCAACTGGAGGGGCTAAGATATTCTACTGATCGTTTTTCTTCAATCAATAAGCGACCTAAGGCATTTATGCTGACTATCGGCGATCTGGTATTTAGTAAAGCCAGAGCTCAGTTCTCCTCGAACTTCTTTGCAGTTGCAGGTTATGAAGTTGTCGACAATAATGCCTTTGAATCTGTTGCCTCCGGTGTTCAGGCGGCATTGGATGCTTCAGCTGATATTGTGGT